>NZ_JAVDWS010000005.1:0-290434 GCF_031457395.1 Algoriphagus sp. 4150 | reverse complement strand
AGAAAGCTTGCAGTGCTTTATTGGAGATTAATGGTGAAAGGACTGGATTATACCGAAAGAGGAATAAAAGCATATGAAGAAAAGATGAAATTGAACCAAGAAAGATGGCTTACCAAAACAGCAAAAAACTTTGGGTATCAACTTGTTGAATATCAGCCTATTATATAATACGTCATCGGTAGGAGGAACGACGAAGCAATCTATACTTGCTAAACCGGATTGCTTCGTGCCTCGCAATGACGGTTTGAAAAATCCTGAATCAAAGGGATTGCTTCGTGCCTCGCAATGACGAAAACTGTCCTTAACTTTACAACTCCGGAATCTTCAAATTTTACAATAGTTCAATTTTACAATTCAAAGAAAATGATCAAAGTAATAGCTTTTGATGCCGATGATACCTTATGGGTAAATGAACCCTTTTTTCGCGAAGCAGAGGAGGAATTTGGAAGTCTGATGGAGGATTTCATGCCTAGGCACAGCAGTATTAAAGAACTCTACCGCACAGAAATAGAAAATCTCGGTCTGTATGGCTATGGGATTAAGGGCTTTATGCTATCCATGATCCAGACAGCCCTCCGCATTTCCGGACATAAAATCCCCGTGAAGCTTATCGACAGAATTCTGGAGATCGGCTATGATATGATGCAAAAGCCGGTGGAGATCCTCCCCGGCGTAGAAGAAGTCTTGGCAGAATTACACGGCGGCTATCGCCTGGTCATGGCCACCAAAGGAGATCTGGTAGATCAGGAGAGAAAACTCAAGAAATCAGGTTTGGATCATTATTTCCACCACATTGAGATTATGAGTGAAAAAAGAGTAGAAGATTTTGCGAAGCTTGTCCGGCATCTCGATGTCACCCCGGAGGAGTTTCTAATGATGGGAAACAGTCTGAAATCAGATGTATTGCCGGTATTGGAACTTGGCGGACATGCCATCCATATTCCTTTCCATATCACTTGGGAGCATGAGACAATCGAGCATGAAGTTGCCCATAAGAATTTCTATCAGGCAGAGCGTATCGCCCAGGTGGTGGAGATGATTAGAAAAATGTAGGATGCCGGGTGTTGGATGTTAGGTGATCTTCCCTTCTTATCATCAGTCTCTCCTATTCTACCTTTCGGATCTCAATTTAAAAAGGATTTTACTCCTTCTTAGCAGAATTATCAGACTTCAGTTCTTCCGTCTCCAAGCATCCGACACCCGACATCCAACGCTCCATACTACTTCGCTTCGACTCCCCGCCGCGGCGGGTGACTGATACTTCCATCCCGTCTTCCGTCTCCCGTCTTCCGTCTTCCGTCTTTTTTAAATCCTCGCCTGGAAAGTATACAACTGATAGTACCTTCCCTGCAGCGCAATAAGTTCGTCATGCTGACCCTGCTCTACGATATGGCCCTTTTCCACAACCAGGATTTGGTCTGCCTGACGTATTGTACTCAGTCGGTGGGCAATTACAAACGTGGTTCTCCCTTTCATCAGTTCCTTCAAGCTCGCCTGAATCAAGGTTTCGGATTCGGTATCCAAATTGGAAGTAGCCTCATCCAAAATCAGGATTTTGGGGTCAGCCAGAATGGCTCTCGCAATCGCTATACGCTGCCTCTGTCCACCGGAGAGCTTCACTCCTCTCTCGCCTATCAAGGTATCCAGGCCATCCTCAAAGCGATCCGTAAATTCCTGCACATGTGCGGCCACTACTGCTTTCTGCAGATCTTCCCTGCTTGCATCGGGTCTTGGAAAAAGGATATTCTCTTTGATCGTGCCTTCAAATAGAAAATCATCCTGAAGCACTACGCCTAGCCTGGCCCGAAAAGAGTCTAAGGTTACCGTCTGCAGATCGTGTCCATCCAATGAAATCCTTCCGGAATCCGGGTTCAAAAACGTAGCCGCAAGTCCGGCAATAGTCGTTTTACCGGAACCGGAGGTCCCTACCAAGGCAGTCACAGAACCCGCCGGAGCATGGAAACTTACTGCCTTGATTACTTCCTTGCCTTGCTCATAAGCGAATGACACCTTGTCAAATCTGATGTCGCCACTAAAATCGGCTAATGCCAGTGTTCTGGTACGGTCATCCGCTTCCAAGGGTGTATTCATTATTTCCTCCGTACGGTCCAGTCCCGCGAAAGCTTCCGTAAGCTGACTGCCAATATTGGACATCTGCACGATCGGAGCAATCATAAATCCCAAGTAGAGTGTAAAAGCCAAAAAATCCCCAAAGGTCATCTCCCCTTGCATAATCATATACCCCCCTATTCCCATAATTCCGGCTGATGCCAAGCCCAGCAGCAAAGCACCCATAGAAGTCACAAAACTCGTGGCAGTAAGACTTGCTTTCACATTTTTGAACAGTTCGTCCACGCCTTGGGCAAAGGTATTAATCTCCTGCTGCTCTGCATTGAAGCCCTTGATCACCCGGATTCCTCCCAGAGTCTCCGTCAATCTTCCTGTGACCTGTGCGTTGATTTTGCCGCGCTCACGGAAAATCGGCCTGATTTTACTAAAGGCTTTCAGGGAAACCAATCCAAATATCACCACAGGCAGCAGCACATACAGCGTCATCATTGGACTGATGCTGATCAACAGGAAAAGGGAAACGATGGCAGTCAAAATCCCTCCTATCATTTGGGCAAATCCTGTTCCGACGAGATTCCGGACTCCTTCCACATCAGTCATAATCCTGGACACCAGTTCACCCGTTTTTGCATTGTCAAAGAAGCGGATGGGAAGCTTGATAATATGCGCCTGAACCTGGGATCGGAGCTTGGAAATCAGATTTTGGGCTTCCACACTGAGGATCTGGGTCAGTGCATAGGAAGTGGATGCCTGCACCACAATCGCCAGCACCACACCTCCGATCAGCCACTTAAGCATGGTCAGATCATTGGAGGGAATTACGTCGTCTATCAGGATCTTACTGGCTCCAGGCAGTACCAGACTGGCGAGACGGGAAATAATGATCAAGAATAGTCCTAAAAACAAATGCTTTCTCCGGGGCCATATAATGGTCTTAAAGACCTGCCCCATGGTGACTTTACGCTCAGCTGATCTTGCCATGAAATAGAAGGGTTTGGTGTGGAAAACCCGATTTCGGCCATTCAGGTTCAAACAACATGGGAAAAGAATGAAATTGTTTGCGCGCATTGTATTAGAGGCTGACACCCAGCCATCCCAAGGCTTTACAATAAATGAAACAAGAGATTAAGCATTCCCGAAATATTTCTTAACTTCCTAAGTATATTTTTTTACTATGAAAACAATTTTTGTCACATCTACACTATGGAAGAAGAAAGCCGTGGTTATGCTCAAATTCGATTTTGACCAAGAGCTTATACTGTTAGTAAAAAGCCTCCCCAATGCAAAGTGGAATTCTGAACGAAGAGCTTGGCTGTTTCCCTATTCGGATAATATTCTGGATGAACTTCTCTCCTTATTCAGTGGAAAGGCTTGGATAGATTATTCAGATTTCAATAAAATAAAAGCAGAACAATTGCCTACAACTCTTCCGGAACTGGCTCCTGATATAGAACAAGAAGTCAGAAAATTTGTAGAGTGGATGCAGAATAGGCGCTATGCCGAATCCACAGTAAAAACATATAGCCAGAGCCTTAGCCTATTTTTCCGATATATAGATAACAAAAAGCCTGAAGAAATCAGCTCAGAGGATTTGGGAAATTTCCACCAAAATTATATTCTCAGGAGAAAATACTCAGTTAGCTTTCAATCTCAGGTGATCAATGCGGTGAAGCTGTATTTTTCAACCAAACAAAAACGCAAACTTGAACCTATCGAGATCGAAAGGCCTAAAAGACCCAAACAGCTTCCCCATGTACTCAGCAAAGAAGAAGTGAAAGAAATACTCCAAGTCCACAAAAATGTAAAACACCGGACCATGCTGAGCCTCATTTATGCTTGTGGACTGAGGCGGAGCGAATTATTAAATCTCAGACTGACAGATGTGGATTCCAAGCGGGGGCTGCTACGGGTGAATCATGGAAAAGGGGGAAAAGACCGGGTACTACCGATAAGTGTGAAGGTGATTGAAATGCTCAGAGAGTATTACAAACTTGAGAAACCACTTACTTATTTATTTGAAGGCACAAAAGCAGGCCAAGCCTATTCAGGTAAGAGTCTAGAGAATGTACTTAACCAGGCTATAAAAAAAGTGGGAATGAAGAAGAAGCCCACGCTACATTGGTTGAGGCATTCTTATGCTACCCATTTGCTAGAAAACGGTACAGATCTCCGCTATATTCAGGAATTGCTAGGTCACAAGAGCAGTAAGACCACAGAGATATATACCCATGTGTCGACACATTCATTGCAAAAGGTCAAATCACCTTTCGATGACCTATAGAAAAATAATCGCCATAAAAAACAATTCGTTATGGCGTTTAGCCGCCCAGAATCTGGAGATAAACGCCATTTTATGGCGACAATAAATAAGTTGGCTGCAATGCTAACAGACCCCGAAACAACATCGTGCAAACGGACAATTTTCGGTTCGACAGGACAGAAAAACAACAAGACAATTTGACAACTAAACCGAGTATAAAAAGTAACTTTGTGCAGACAGATTTAAGAGATAAAAAAGAATGAATTTAACAATCGAAAATATATTATTAGTTGGCTCTCTATTACTTTTTGTAAGCATTATTGTAGGTAAGACTTCTTATAAATTTGGCGTTCCGACACTTTTACTGTTTTTGGCAATCGGAATGTTGGCAGGTTCTGACGGTATTGGCGGTATTCAGTTCAACAACCCACAAATTGCACAATTCATTGGCATTGTTTCACTTAATTTTATTTTGTTTTCAGGCGGTCTTGACACCAATTGGACTTCGGTAAAGCCTATTTTAAGAGAAGGACTTGTATTGTCAACTTTAGGGGTTTTATTAACTGCTTTATCGCTTGGGACATTTGTGTGGTTTGTAACCGACTTTACTATTTATGAAAGTATGCTCTTGGGTTCAATCGTTTCATCAACTGATGCAGCAGCCGTATTTTCAATTCTACGCTCAAAAAACCTTGCATTAAAAACCAATTTAAGACCAACATTAGAATTGGAAAGTGGAAGTAACGACCCAATGGCGTATGTGCTGACCATTGCTTTTTTGACTTTGGTAATCAATCAAGACCAAAGTTTAGCTTCAATTGTTCCTTTGTTTCTTCAACAAATGATTTTAGGTGGAATTGCAGGTTTTGCATTTGGAAAACTTAGCAAACTCATTATTAACAAAATCAAACTTGACTTTGAAGGACTTTATCCTGTTTTGGTTATTGCCTTGATGTTCATTACATTTTCTGCAACCGACTTTGTTGGTGGCAATGGCTTTCTTGCAATTTACATTTGTGCCGTTTATTTGGGAAACCAAGACTTGATACATAAGAAAACCATTCTTAAAATGTATGATGGTTTGGCTTGGTTGATGCAAATTGTTCTGTTCTTAACTTTAGGTTTGCTTGTTTTTCCTTCGCAAGTTTTCCCTTATATGGGTATCGGACTTCTCATTTCTTTGTTTTTGATTATTGTTGCTCGTCCTGTAAGTGTTTTTCTCAGTTTGGTGTTTTTCAAAATGAAACTGAGAAGACGATTTTACATTTCTTGGGTTGGTTTACGGGGTGCTGTCCCCATTGTGTTTGCAACTTATCCGCTTTTGGCAGGTATTGATAAAGCCAATATGATTTTCAATATCGTATTTTTTATTTCGGTTACTTCGGTTCTCATTCAAGGAACAACATTATCAATTGTAGCAAAGTGGCTCAATGTGGCATTACCCGAAAAAGCTAAAAAAATCACTGAATTAGACCAACTTGTTTTAGAACTTCCAAAATCATCATTACAAGAATTTGAAATTTTGCCCGACTTTCACGCAGTAGGCAAAAGAATTGTTGATTTGAATTTCCCTAAATCTGCCTTTATTATTATGATTAAGCGAAATGGAGAATTTATTCGCCCCGGTGGCTCAACTATAATTGATGCAAAAGATATATTAATGGTGCTTGCCGATAGTAAGGAAGATTTCACAAAAGTAAATGACAGTCTTTACAAGCCAAAAACTTAATAAAATGAAAAAACGGTTTATCATACTTATTGACTTTTCGGAGTATTCACGCAACTTGATAAAGTATGCTTGTGATTGGAGCAAACAAGTAAACGCTGAATTGCTATTAGTGCATCAGTCAATTGTGTTAGCTCCTGCACTCACAGACAATGAAAGCAGACAACAAATTGCGATACACACTAATGAAGAAGCATTACAAAAATTAAGGGTGTTAGCTAAGGAACTTATTCCGCCAACTATTCAAGTTTCATTCAATGTTTCAGAAAATAATTTACAACTCACTCAATCAAAACTTTTGGAAGAACACTATGACAATTTAATTTTTGCAGGAATTAAAGGAACGGGCTTACTCAAAAAGCTATTTCTTGGAAGCGTAGCACTTCAAGTTATTGATAACACAAAAAATTGTATTGTTGCAATGCCTAAAGAGATTGAAACTTTTTCGCACGAAAAAATTTATGTGGCAGTAACAGAAAAGCATCCATTGAATGTTTTGGAACTAAACAAGTTTCTGAATTTCATTGACAATAAAACCACTACAATTACCTTTTTCTATTTGGCAAAGCCCAATGAAAAAACTAAAGGGATTGAAAAGCACCTTAAAGAATTAAAAGAAATGTTTTCAGACAGATACAACACATCATTTTCTATTTACGAAGGAAACAATCCATTTTCAGACATCAAAAAAGTAATAAACAATAGAGAAGAAGAAATGCTGATTGTTCAAAAAGGCTCACGCCTTTTGACTGACCAACTGTTCAGAAGATTTTTAATAAACGAATTAGTATTTGAAGGGCAAACCCCATTGATTGTTTTACCTTAAAAAATAAAATTATGACAGACCCAACTTTACAAATGTATTTACCAGCCTTTATGCTTGTTGCAACTTGGCTCATTGTGTTTTGGAAGCAATTCAGAAAAGTCACAAGCATTACCGAAACATCTGCCGACACAGAAAAAATATTGGACCACAACCGCCTTAAAAGAGTGAGTTTATTATTTTGGCTTATTTTTTCAGCATTCGGTGTAATGACTGTGATTTATTCACTTACACCTGAATTTTATTATGTGTTTTTGCCACTTGACAAGTTTCACCACCCATTAATAAATGTTATGGGTTTACTGATTATGAAAATTGCTATTGTTTGGATTGTAATTGCTCAAATTCATATTGACAAAGAACTTTACAAATATTCACGCAACATTGAAAGTTTATCGGCAATGGAACTTGTTCGTTATTCAGAACGAATGTTGCTCACAGGAATGTTAGTTTTGTTTATTGGTTTTTTTACAACAATCACAAACATCATCGGTTTGGTTCTCGTTGCTTTTGGAGTTGCTATTTACCTGAAAATGTTTTTTACAAATCCACCGCATCAATTTGAAAATTAAAACTCATTTTAAACAGACTAAATATATTTAAAAAACTGAAAACAGGATGAAAAGAAGAAGCACAGCAGCCAACAACACCTACCCAAAAGTGGCGGTTCAGTGGTTAAATCAAGCTTTGTGCTTCTATCAAAGTTTGTGCTTGGTTGATCCGCCGCGGCGGACTTCGAAATCGCCACCTTCGGGTAGCTGCAAAACGTTATAGCAAATGCTAACAGACGACACATTATAAAAATTAAATAAAGAGAAAACAATGGGTACTTGGGGAACAGGAATTAGTTCAAACGACACTTACGCTGACATATACGAGCAATTTATTGACTTGTACAACGAAGGTCTATCCGTTCCCGAAATCACGAAGAGACTAATTGACGAAAACCAAGAAACAATAAATCTTGAAGAAGATGCACCAAATTTTTGGTTTGCTATTGCTAATGGACAATGGGAATGTAAAGCACTTGACATCGAAATTTTTTCAAAGGTTGAGCATTTTATCATTAGCGGTGAAGACATAAGAATTTGGAAAGAATTAGATGCAACACCTGCTGATTTAAAAGCGAGAGAAAAAGCTTTAAGTAAGTTTTTGTTAAAGCTTCAAACAGAAAAAGAAAAACCGAAAAAACGAACTAAAAAAAGATTTTATAATTCAATTTATCAAAAAGGTGATTGTTTAACTTATTTGATGGATAACGGAAATTATGGTGGCGCATTTGTTATGACAGATGAACAGCAAACAGAAACGGGAACTAATTACATTGCAATAACCACAATTGACAAACCGACAAAACCAACATTAGATGATTTCAAATCCGCAGAAGTTTATGTTAAACGAGTAAACGAAATTGATTTTAGCAAATCAGTTATTAAAGAAAATTGGGTTGACCAACCACAAATTGGTGGATTTTCAGCAATGATTAAAAACAATGTAATTAACATAGAAATTATAGGACAACTTCCTATGTATAAAGAATATAAAATTAGACAAGATAGAAAAATTGGATTTGGATGGATTGTACTAAAATCGGACATTCCATATAAAGAAGAATACATTAAAATTAACGGGCAGACAAAAACAAAATTAAAACTAAGTGAGTGGACAAAAAAGCACTGGCAAACAGGCGTTTGGCTCAATGGCGGGTGACGTGGTTAATTGAACATTCTACCTCGCATCAATCCCGAAAGCTTTCGGGATGGTGTATTGACATTTTTGTGCTTCGATTCCCGCCACTACGCAAAGCCCGAAAACGTTAGTAGCAAGGCGTGACGAACCCACAACACTACAACCGAACGACTGAAAACAATGACATTTTTCGTATCATAATCAAATCTAAACGTATCAAATCGTATCAACTTATACTTACAGTTTCAAATCATAATCGTATCTTTGCGTATCAAATCGTATCGAAATGAACAACATAGTATATAATTTCAAACTGGATATTGATTGGAAACTGATTAACTTAATCAGCGAAATAGACCGTTTTGATGCAAATTGGACAGCTATTGAACGCAAAGAAGGACAAAGCCTCAAAGAGTTGAAGAGCATTGCTACCGTGCGAAGCGTAGGGGCTTCAAACCGTATTGAAGGCAACAGGATGAGTGATGAAGAAGTTGATGTGTTGCTTCAAAAAATTGATATTACCAAGCTTAATGACAGAGATTCGCAGGAAGTAGTCGGATATTTTGAAGTATTGGACTTGATTTCGGAATCTTATGAAAACATCAGCGTTACCGAAAGCCATATCAGAAGTTTACACAATAGTTTGATGAAATACAGTGCCAAAGACAAATGGCATAAAGGCAATTATAAGGTGCATAATAACGCAGTTGAAGCATCATTTCCTGACGGCACACGACAAATCATTTTTCAAACCACCGAAGCGGGATTTGCCACCGAAGACGCCATAAGGCAGTTGCTCAAGTGGTATAATTCCGAAACGGAAGTACACACGTTAATCAAAGTAGCATCTTTTGTCTATGATTTTTTGAGCGTTCACCCATTCCAAGACGGAAACGGCAGGTTAAGCCGTTTGATTTCAACGCTGTTGCTGCTCAAAAACGGATATAAATGGATACAATACGTGAGTTTTGAACACGAAATAGAAAATCGAAAAAACGAATATTATCAAGTGCTTAGAAGTTGTCAGGCGCAACGCCCAAACGAAGATGTAACCGTTTGGATACTGTTCTTTTTGAATTGCTTGTCTAATATCCAATCGCAACTGCTGGCTAAATTGCAAAAAAGCGGTTTGGAAACACAGCTTTCGCCCAAAGAAAAATCAATTTATACTATTATTCAAAACCGTCCGAACATCCAGTCGGGAAAAATTGCCGAAAAGTTGGCGATACCTGCACCAACCGTAAAACGCATTTTGTCAGAGTTGCTCAAAAAAGGATTGATTGAAAAACAAGGAAGCGGGCGAAATGTGAGTTATACGATAAAATAACAATGAAATTTAATTGAACCAATGACCCAACAAGTATTGAAATCCCCCAGCTACTAACAACTAGGTTTTCGTTGCGTGCTGAGCACGAAGCAATGAAACCGCTGTTGCACTGCCTGCCCCGATTCTTTCGGGGGAACCGGAGAGGTTCTTATGGGGATTGAGTCAGGATTTTGGTCTTTTTAGTAAATAAAGTTGATTTAAAAATGGGATGTTAGCTTCCCTTTTTTTCAAAAGTTTGATTTTCTATAATTCATATCCCCTTCCAGCCCTGTTTTGGAGGGGATTTTTTATGGTTAGGGGCTATCCCAGCCCAACCATTCTTGGATTTAAAAAGTAACTTGCTTGGGAAGGTAGTTGCTTTTTGGTGGTCCTAGTTTTGGAATCCGCTGTATGCTGATGATGGATTCTTTGCCACAGCAAGCACAATACCTTGAATTGTATATCTCCAACACTCTTGGTTCTTTTTCGTATATTCGAGTTTTCGGCTTCGCAGCAAGTTTGGTGGTACCCCCGACTGCGCCAAGCCAAAAACGTTGATCGTAATTTACGAAGGACTATGAAAGGAAAGAACTTTTTTTTAAACCAATTGAACCAATTTATTCCTGTTGTACTGGGAGTCTATGTGGGTATTCTTGCCAGTAACTGGAATGAAAACCGAATGAGGCGAGTAGAGCAAAATGAGTATATAGAGAACCTAAAGCTTGAAATACAGGCAAATAAAGTGAAACTAGAAGAGGCATTGACCTATCAAAAAGACATACTACAATCTACAAGACAAATTAAAAAGGAATTAGACAGGGATATTTTAGAAGGGGCCTTTTGGAAAATGGGACATTGGACCTTAATTCCTGACTGGGAAGGCTTGAAAATCCCCAAGCTAGAAAATGCTGTACATCAATCTGGAATTATGACCAATTCTCTTTCAGGATTAGATTTCCACATTATCCATACAATCTCCCAATCCTATAGCCATCAGGATGACTATAAATTATACGCTCAACGGTTGATTCTTGATAATTTAACCCTGTTAGATAATCAGATTAAAACAGTTGAAGTGCTTAATAAGCTGGAAGTGTGGCAGGATGTTATGAATATTGAAAAAGAACTCATAGAACACTATAATGAAACACTCGAGAAACTTGGAAAATAAAATGAAGAAGGGGCTTCTACTTTTTTTGTTCCCCCTGTTGGTTTTCTCTGTATTTGATGGGTATTGTCAGTCGATAAATGAACCTACTACAGTAAAAGGCAATTTATATTTAGGTGTAGCTGAAAGCCACGTAAAGTCCAATTTGAAATATGAATATGTTGCTATAGAAGATGGAATTTCAGAGATTTCTTTTTATCTCACAAATGATGTTGAAGTCGATGAACTGCATGGTGAAGGCATTAAAGGTTATTCTTTTAACAAGGATAATGCACAAATCCCATTTGGCATTCTTACAGTTGATTTTAAAGAACAATTAGAGAAAGGTCAAAAAATTAGATTTACCTTATCCTATTCCGGCACATCCTCGAAAGGCTTTTGGGGGCAGACATATAAATGGATAGATATCGATCCTGATTTTATGATATTACCTGCGTTTACGGACCATCATACTTTTGACTATGAAATTATAGCTAAGGTGGATGATCCGGATTATAAATTTGTAGATGCGAAAAATCAACAAATGACCTCTCCTTTAAATGTTAAGGCACCTTCCGCTAATTACTTTGCTTCAATAGTGGCAGGTAGCAAAATCAATTTTAATCAGTTCACAGAGGACGGTTACACAGTTAACATTATATCTAATAAACCGGATAGTGTGGTCAATTATTTAGGATATAAAAATTTAGAAATATTAAAGTTCTTCAATAGTACAATTGGAGGAAAAAAGAAGGTAAACAGTTTTTCAGTTCTGTATAGGCCTATGCCGGATTCCATTTTCCGGACAATTCGAAACCTTACCAACGACAGACTGATCATGTTTACCAATAATCATGATCATATTCACACCCTTGCTCATGAAATATCTCACTTTTGGTGGAACAGAGGCAATGATTTTACCATGGAAAAGTGGCTTAACGAATCCTATGCACAATATTCAGAGCTTTTGTATGTCAGGCACACAGAAGGACTCGAGAAATTTCAACAAGAAATAAGCTACCTTGGAAAAGTATCCCAAAAATTACCCGCTTTACTAAAATCTGACCGCTTTGGTAAAAACTGGAGTGATCTCTTATACATTAAAGGCCCATACTTATTATATCAATTGGAGGAGTTCTTAGGTAAAGAAAAATTTATGCAACTATTGAGCAACCTTAATGAAAAAGAAGTGTCCAATACCGAAGAAATGCTGTGTGAACTTGAGAAAATATCAAATTCAGAGATCAGGGATATGTTTTATCAGAAATTAATGGAATAATAATTAAAACTACGCTCAATCGGATAGGCAGCCTCTCACACCACCGTATCCCGCTTAGGCGGGACAGGCAGTACGGGTCTCGTACTCTGCCCTGCATTCCGGCCCTTCGCTAAAATGATTCGCCGCGGCAAATCATTTCTTTAAGCTCAATCATAGTTCACTGGATTGTAGGTTGTGATTTGAGGTAGTATGAAAGCATCGATTCATATCCTTTCTGCCTGCTTCCTGCTGCCTGGCCCCTAATCCGATCCAGGCCTCCGTATCCAGCACTACGTGCGCCCCCTTCGCACTCCCGTGCTTGGGCGTATTCGTTGGAACCGGGGTTTGCAGTCTTGCTTCCTTCAGTGCATGTCTCACAATCCCGACCAGTCGGGACGACTTGCTAATGCTTCGGGGCGTTACCCCCGCACATAAGGGACTTTATTCACGAAGCAATTGTTTTTCATTGGTGTTCGTGAATGCTTCGCATTTCACCCTCTGGAATAATTTGATATCTTCGATACCAGATGCCCATGCTGGGCACATACAGCCGTTTGGCAAAAAAGCGGGTTCAACGGTTAATTGAACATTCTACCTCGTATCAATCCCGAAAGCTTTCGGGATGGTGGATTGACAGTTTAGTGCTTCGAAATCCGCTTCTTCGCCAAGCCGAAAAACGTTGTGGTTAATGCTCCAGATGAAAAAAAATAAATGAAAATACATTGGTTACTCTTGCATTGGCAGTAGCGCAAAGTTTACCTGAGCAAAGGGATTTGATGATTAAACTGATAGTGAACCTAATAAAGAAATGAAAATATCTCAAAATCTATTACAAAAAAATGCATTTAAATGTAGAGAACTTGAAATAATATATACTATCATTATAAAAAATAACCGCCTAGTTGAAAATTATTTTTTAGATTATAAAACTCAAACTAAATTAAATTGGTTTATAAATGATAGCAAAGGGAATCCTATCTTTTTTGATGAAAGCGATTGTGAATGGCTAACCCCCACTTTTATTAGAAATAAGGATGAACTTTATGGCTTCACACTAATTGAAAAAAGTAATTCAACAAAACTTTTTTTAACAAAAGTAAAAACTCAAATAGATTTTGATTCATTCGAACCCATTGGAAGATTTTACGCAAAAGATAAGAATCATTATTATTTTGGACCTGGTGGGAAAAAGATTAGAGAAGATTACTTAGAGTTGTTTTTTGATGAGACCTATAGAAATGAATGGAATAATTTACATCCTGATAGAAATACTTCTTTAGAAACTAAGCTTTGGAATTCGAAAATAGCAGTTTCAAAGGAAAAAGTTTATTGGGACGGCAAACTAAAAAAGGAAATTCACCCTAGTTTAAAAAGAATAAGCCAATATTTTTGGGCAGACAATTATTCTGTATTTGAATATGATTTACAACGACTAAAGAAATTAGATTCGTTCGATAGACAAACATTGATTTACAAAAACTTTATCAGAAATGGCTCATTAGTTTGTCTTGTTACTGACGTACACAAACCTGCACATTGTTATTTTAATGATTCCAATCCAACTGACAAGTATGACTTTAAATTATTTACCCCACTTTTTGAGGAGCTAAGAGGAAAAATAAGCAATGAATATTGGTGGTATCAAATGGAAGACAGTTTACAGTCGAGTAGGTAAAGGGGAATTCCACCCCTAAACCTCTCACAGAACCGCATCCCGACACGCTTTGCTATCGGGACAGGCAGTGAACCTCTCGATTGTTCATGAGAGATTATATCCTATTATTCACGAATGCTGTGGCATTTCATACGGCTCTTATTATGCAGTCGGTTTTAGTCTATTAGACTAACTTATACCCCACCCAATCATAGAACAGGTTTGGAAATGAAGCCGTAACTTGCCTAAGCCACTTAATTGCTTTGACCTTGCTTCCTTTGAAGCTTTTGTACTTGTTCAGAATCCAGAGATCTACCCGGACAAGGACATATTCCTCCCCCCAATCTACACTGGATCTACACTTAATAAAATTTTCTGACATTTGAAGGATGAACGATAACGATACAAAAAGACTTTCCAGACTTGTAGCAATCTTAACACAGTTACAAACAAGACGACTTGTAACATCTACTAAACTTGCAGAAAAATTTGGCGTTAGCACCAGGACAATTTACAGAGATTTAAAAGCATTGGAACAAGCAGGTGTGCCTATTTTGACAGAAGATGGCAAAGGCTATACGCTGATGGAAGGCTACAAAATTCCACCTATTATGTTCAGCGAAAACCAAGCAAACGCATTAATTCTTGCAGAACAATTAGTTTTAAAAAGCAGAGACAGCTCCTTAATTAATGATTATGCCGAAGCCATCGACAAGATAAAGGCGGTTTTAAGGCAAAGTGAAAAAGACAAAGCCAATCTACTTTCGTTGAGAACCAAATTTGCAAAGCTTGAAAATTATGAAATCAACAGTAATATTTTATCTTCTTTACAAAACGCAATCACCAATTTTTATCTTGTAAAATTAGACTACATCAGTGCCGAAAATAAGCTGAGTGAAAGAGTTGTTGAGCCTTTTGCCCTCCTAAGCATATTGGAAGGCTGGTTGATGGTTGCCTATTGTCGTCTAAGAAAAGAATTTAGATATTTTAGGTTGGACAGAATTCAAAAATTACAAATTCAACAGGAGAAATTCACCCCACACAAAATGACGCTACAAGAATTTTTTGAAAAATATCACGACCATTAAATACCCTTGACATACTGTTGTCAAGGGCTCAATCTAATTTTGTGGCATTATTAATCAAAACAAAAAGTTATGCTACAAAAAATTTCTAAAATCAGTTGGTTGGGTGTATTTCTCTCTTTGGTATTTTATTCTTTTCTCGGTTGGCTATGGTTCACGGTATTATTTCCAAACCAATACGCCGGCACATTAGACAAATTAGGTTTGATGCCTGCCAATCCAGACCCAATTTATTTTTATGGACCACCTTTGACAATTCTACCAACGATAATTACAACAGCTTTATTAATGGTGGCGCTAAATATCAACACAAGGAAGGCAGCCATTGAATTTGCCCTGGTAATAGGTTTGGGATTTTTGGTTGCCAATACATTTGACATTGCCATTAACCCAAATATCCCACACCCAATGTCCTATGGCTTATTAGTTGGTGGATTTCAATTGGTTGGTATGTTAGGATCTTGCTTAATTTTGCATGCAATACGTAAAAAATGAGTGAGCTAGAAATAGAACAATTCTATCCTGAGACCAAACAGCATTGGCGAAAGTGGTTAGAGAAAAATCATATTCGCAAAGATGCTGTTTGGTTGGTTTTTTATAATAAGAAGTCAACCAAGCCAACAATTTCCTGGAGTGATGCTGTTGACGAGGCCTTATGCTTTGGTTGGATCGACAGCAAAGCTGAAACCTTAGATACCGAAAGTCATAGACATTATTTCTGCAAACGAAAACCGAATAGTACCTGGAGTAAAATCAATAAAGAAAAAATTGAAAGATTGACTTCAACTAATCAAATGACCCAAGCCGGCTTTGAAGTTATAGAAATTGCCAAAAAAAACGGCTCATGGACCATTTTAGACACCGTTGAAGCACTTATTGTTCCAGTAGAATTAGAGAACGAGTTTATAAAATTTGACGGTTCCAAAGACTATTTTTCTTCATTGAGTAAAAGCAATAAAAAAATCCTATTGCAATGGATAGCCCTTGCAAAAACTGAGACCACAAAACAAAAACGAATAGTAGAAATTGTAGAAAATGCATCACAAAAACAATTGCCAAAGCTATTTAGACGAAAGAAAAACGGCATATAACAACTAGGTTTTCGTGCGACTTGCTAAGCCAAGCATGAAACATCTGTTGCACTGCCTGTCCCGTATTCTAAGATTAAAGCGTAACGGGAGAACCGGTGAGGTTCTTATGGGGATTGAGTCAGGATTTTAGGGTTATTTGTATGCCTAAAGCTGAAAAAGTCACTAAAAAATCGATAGTGCTCTTCAAAAAATCATTCTGAAATTGCTTTTTCAGCTCTTCCAGCCCCGTTTTGGAAGGGCTTTTTTGTGGCTAGGGCATAGCTCCGCCAGCCCGATAAAAATCGGGTGTTAGAATTGGGTGGGTAGTGATGAAAATTTCACCCTCGGAGGACCGAATTTGGGAATCCGTTGGATGCTGACCATGCTTTCCTTTTGACAGTAGGGGCAGTACCTTGGATTGTAGACTTCCATCACTCCGGATTCTGGTTTCGGAACAGGTATCCCAAGCTCCCGATGGATCAATGGAACCGTCAGGCTCTTGGCCGAACTTCCCAATATCTCCAAGTGACGGATTCTGACCAGTCCTTTTGGCAATATAGGCACCGAAAACCTTCGGGTAAACTCCAGATTCATTGAAATGGATAGCCAGTTTAGCCAGATGTCTGGCATAGTTGGATAAGATACTTTTGCTTTTTCAGGCGACTACAACTTTCTGTTCAAACTTGGCCAGTAGTTCAGCAAATCCCGCTATCTTGGAACAAGCGCTCTGGGGGAGGTTTTCTTTTTTTTCATGATTAATAAGAGTTTATGAATGAGCTAAAAAGTCACCTCTTCTTGGCTGCTCTTGAAACTACCGGAGGTTTAGTGCAACATCACCTTGGATACAGCGGGAGGAACCGAGTAAAAATGAAAATCAGTACCTTTAAGAAGTAAAGAGTAAGTTGGAAGAGAACGTCTCCGAATGCCCGCCGTCTCCAAGCTGAATCACGTTACAGGGCATAACCACATCGATATGAAAAAGTATTTTATTCTATTATTCTCTCTCAGTCTTTTCATAAGTTGTAAGGACGAAACATTAAGTCAAAGCGAGTTGGTAACTGAATATTATGACGGGTTCAACTCTTCGGACTTTAAACGAATAATCAGTGTAATAGCCGATAGTATTACGATTATAGAAGGTGAGTATATAATGCCATATTCTCAGGAAAGTTTTTACGAACAATTCAAGTGGGATTCCATATTTCAGTCAACTTATGAAATTGTCGAACTAAAAACCCAAAATAACCAGGTAATTGCAACAGTGGCATCAAGTTCCAAACGCTACGAATTTCTAAAAAACAACCCTCTGACATGTAAATTTAAAATCTCATTTAATTTTGATAAAATAATGAAGCTTGAATCTCTGGAATGTTTAAATGCTGATTGGAATATCTGGCAAACAGAAAGAGATTCCTTGGTTAACTGGACGATAAAGAACCACCCAGAACTCGATGGGTTTATTCATGACCTGACAATGAATGGAGCAATAAACTACCTGAAGGCCATTGAACTGTACGAAAAGAGAAAAGATGCCTTGTAACGGGTTTGGCAAAAGCGGCGGTTCAGTGGTTAAATCTGCGGTAGGAAGGTCAAGCTTTCCCGCATGGACGGGACAGGTTGTGCTTCTATCAAAGTTTCCCGCTAACGGGACAAGTTATACTTGATTGATCCGCCGCGGCGGATTCCGAAATCGCCACCTTCGGGTAGCTGAAAAACGTTAGAGCCTATTTTAAAAACGACAATAACTAATAACAGACAGAAATATGGCATTTGGTTTTTCACCTAAATACATTCAAGACTACCAACTTGACAACCTAAACAAGGAACATTTTTTAGTTTTAGCAATTGAAGCCGCTTTTAAACTTGACTGGGATGTAAGTTTTGTAAGCGAGACTGGCTTTATAGCATATACAAAATTCTCTTGGAGTTCCTGGAGCGAAGAAGTTACAATCAAAATGGACAATAATGTAGCAAACATAAAAAGTGAATGTACTGAAAGTCAATTAGTAGATTGGGGTAAGAACAAGAAAAATGTTGAAGTACTTCTTTCGAAGATTGAAGAAGTTAAGAGCATGATAACTCAAGAAGAAATAGAAGCGAAAATTGAAGATTTGCGACAAGGTTACGCTTCAAAGGAAGATGATATTTTAAGCAAGCCTCCTTCAACGACAAAAGAAAAAATAACAGACTTCTTTTCAATATTCAAACCGACAGAAGGATATTTCGTATCACCAATTCTTATAAACATAAATCTTCTTGTATTTATTGTAATGTTGATTTCGGGTGTGCATATACTATTACCGGAAAACCAAGACTTGTTAAACTGGGGGGCTAATTTCCGACCAAGGACTTTAGAAGGACAATGGTGGAGATTATTTACAGCTTGTTTCTTGCATATCGGGATTTTGCATTTGCTCTTAAATATGTATGCGCTATTATACATTGGACTTTTATTAGAACCATATCTTGGAAAGACAAGATTTTTGGCTGCATATTTAATTTCGGGGATTGCAGCAAGTATGACAAGCTTATGGTGGTACGGCTTAACTATAAGCGCAGGAGCTTCAGGAGCTATATTCGGTATGTATGGCGTTTTTCTTGCACTATTGACAACTAACTTGCTTGACAAATCAGTAAAAAAGGCACTACTGACAAGTATTGCGGTTTTCGTAGGTTACAACATATTAAATGGACTCAAACCTAATAGCGGAATTGACAATGCAGCACATATTGGTGGACTTTTAAGCGGACTTGTTATTGGCTATGCTTTTATCCCGAGTTTGAAACAGTTTGAGAATAAAGCAGTCAAGTTCTCGACTATTGGGGCATTGACTATTGCTTTATTAATTTCTTCTTTCACGGTTTACAAATCTTTACCAAATGACATTGGACAATATGAAAAAGAAATGGAGCGATTTGTTTCTATGGAAGCAATGGCTTTAGAAATTTACAACCTACGCGAAGGAACACCAAATGAAGAATTGCTTTCAGAAATTAAAGACAGGGGACTTTATTATTGGAATGAGAACATAAAACTCATAGACAGTTTTAAAGACCTTGACTTGCCATTACCAATTAGAGCAAGAAATAGCAAACTGAAAGAGTATTGCGAACTTAGAATTAAAAGTTATGAATTAATCTATAAGGCGATTGACGAAGACACAGACAAATACGAAAACGAAATTAACGAATACATTCAAAAAATAGAAACAACTATAACAGAGCTAACTGGAAGTCAATAACTAATGGAAGAAAACCGGTGCAACAGGCGTTTGGCTCAATGACGGATGAAGAGGTTAATTGAACATCATACCTCGCATCAATCCCGAAAGCTTTCGGGATGGTGTATTGACAGTGAAGTGCTTAGAAATCCGCCCGAATGCAAAGCCCGAAAACGTCATGTACCACCAATGTAACTATAATGAAAATATATCGAATACAAGGCAACAAGATCAAGAACTGGAAAACATTCCATTCTGAATTCAAATCGGAGATGAACTTCCCTGACTATTATGGTGAGAACATGAATGCTTGGATTGATTGTGTAGACGAACTTTCAACTGAACCAACCCTAATCGAAATTCATAAAGGAAAACTTTTGAAACAGAATGCTCCAGAACTATTGGAAGCGATTTTTGAATGTTCAGCTTTCGTGAACTTTCGAAAAGTAGAGATTGGTGAACAACCAACTTTGATGATTTCCATGAGCTAACCTAAACCGAATAAAACTACCTTCGATATTATTCTTATACTATACATAAGCTGTCAAAAACATTAAATAACGAAATAAACTTTATATGAAAAACCCAACTACCATTATAGCATACCTAAGTTTACTCTGCTTAAATTTCACTTCTTGTTCAAAAGATGACAATGAACCTGTTTTATCAGAAGGAACTCCGCTAACTACAATTTCTTTGTCAGTAAAAGATTCTAATGGCAATGATTTATTGAACCCTAGTCATGGGTTACATTTTCCGGAAGAAAATATTTCATTTGAACACATAAAGTACAATGGAAATGAAATAAGTTCGAATGCCAAAATAATAAAACGACCTAATTCTGAACTATATTTATTGTTACTAGAAACTAATTTAAACGTGATCAATAATAAATCCAAAATTGTTATTCATTGGAATACTCATTTATCGGACACTTTGGAAATTGAGTTTTTGGAGCATCTATCTCAAGCAAAAAGAATTTCTGTGAACGATACACCTATATGGAATCACCTTCAAGCAAGTAGCTTGCCACCAACCATAATAAAATAGGGAAATTTGCAAGAATAGCCTACAGCTCAATGGCGTTTGGCTCAATGGCAGGTTAAGTACTTATATGACAGTTGAGTGTAAGGTTCAAGTTTAGTGCTTTTAATGAACATTTGTGCTGAAAATCCACCACTTCGCCAAGCTGAATCACCTTAGTGGCATGTGAGACGACCGAACAATCACGACAATCGTAAAGTCAAAGTAGACTATCCACTGACTTTTAGAAAAAACTATCATGAACAGTTAAACATCTAATACTACTGTAACGATTGACGAACGAAATAGACAAATAAATCAGGACATGGACAAAACAAAAATTACCAGAGAAAATGTTGTTGAAGCGGAAAACAAACTTTTTTCGGCTCAACTTGTAAGCAATGTGGACATTCTTGACCAACTATTGCACGATGATTTAGTTGCAGTTGCACCGACAGGACAAATTGTAACTAAAGAAATGGACTTGAACTCGCATAAAGCGAAAACGATGATAATTGAAGATGCTTCAACAGAAATTGACAACATTAAAATAACGGGCGACACCGCACTTTCGATCGTCACAATGACCGCGAAAGGAAAAATGATGGGAACACCATTAGAAGGAAAGTTTAGATATTTTAGAGTCTGGAAACGCTTTGACGACACACTGAAAGTTATTGGAGCAAGTTTTATGCAATTACCTTGATTAAAATGGATAAAATCTACTTAATAAATAGTTCTAGTTGTATCTCCTGTCGTTCTAACATTCGTTAAATTATTAAAAAAAAGTCTTTAGACAATTGTAATTCAACACTTTAAATTATTATTTCAAGAGAAACTAGGACTAAATACCGAAAAACTAACTTGAATAAAGGAATTGTGTAACAGGCGCAGCCATTTTAACCCAACAAGGAATGCGAACGATTTTAGAATTATAGGTAGTTCTATTTCAGGATAAACTTGAAACAAATACAGAGAGAATATTGACCTTAAACAATTACAACGCATCACATTAGAAAGTCAGGGATTACTAAAAACATCGCCTTTTGGAAAAGGGAAAAATGCGGTGCTAAATACGCTGGAGCATCTTGCGTATTTACAGATAGATACATTGTCAATCATAGAACGTGCTCATCACCATACGCTTTGGACAAGAATACCGGATTATAAAACGAAATATTTAGATAAGTTGGTAAAAGAGGGTAAAGTGTTTAAGTATTGGTTTCACGCTGCCTCTTACCTACCGATGAAAGATTTCCGTTATGCTTTACCTCAAATGTTAGATGTCAAATAACAAATTTAATGAAAAAAACAGGTAGTAGAGTATCATTCAATAATTTTATACCTTTTGCTGCCTTACCGGCAACATTTTTTGGAGTCTATACAATGATATATTTTGATGCACCAACTAATATTTGGTTATTAAACTTAACTTTTGTTTTCCTTGGCACCTTCATCGCTCTATTATTTTCAAGGAATCCAATTCGACTAAATAACATTAATCCGATTACTGTCTTGATTGTTTCAATAATTTTACTGTTAGGTACTTTTTACGACGACGGAATTATGCATGTGCATCGTTGGATAAAATTCAATTCATTGCAAATGAACATAGGACTAATAGTTTCACCTTTAATTTTAATACAAATTTCAAGAATCCCCAACCATATCATTGCTATTACATTTAGCATCATAACAATAATTATTTTCATATTACAACCAGACGCATCATTGGTATCAGCATTTTCTATTGCAATTTACGTCTTATTGTTTAGAAAACATAAAAGCAAACTTATCAGCACATCATTTTCACTCTTCCTTTTGCTCATGATTGGCTACTCTTGGTACAACTTAGACAGCCTAGAAGCAGTCAGATTCGTAGAAAACATCACTAATTTAACTAAAGAAATTTCAATGACTTTATTTTTCGCATCAATGATTTCATTGCTTGTATTAATAATCCCATTTATACATTATTATTCAATAAAAGATAAATTATCCATTTCTCTGGGCATATATTTCTTAGTATTATTACTTACCACATTCGTTGGACATTTCCCGGTTATGATTATGGGATATGGAATTTCACCTATAATTGGGTATTTTATTGGCTTAATTTGGCAAATCAACACCAATAGCAACAAAACACGAAAGGAGAAAATATTGCTAAAACAGACGTAGTACACAACAGCGAAGCACTATCAAGAGTTTGGAAAAAAATGAAGATTCGATGCCTCACCGATACTTTTGTAATTAATCAAACATTAGTTCTCCGTTTCAATATTTGTGGCGAGAATCACCGCTTTCTCAAAGCGGAAAAACGTTGTGTTTAATTAAACGAAAAATGAAGAGACCGGAACAAATAGATGTAGTTGCACTAATACCAGAACTTGACGAGATGCTTTTCAAGTTATTGGAGAAATTATCAGCCGAAGATTGGGAAAAACAAACTATTGCCCCAAAATGGAAAGTGAAAGATGTGGCTGTTCACTTACTAGACGGAAATTTGAGAACACTTTCAATGCTACGTGACGGCTATTATGGAGAGATACCTGAAAACGTAAATTCTTATGAAGATCTAGTAGGTTTCTTAAATAAGCTGAATGCTGATTGGGTCAAAGCAACTAAACGACTTAGCCCGAAAGTTATCATTGATTTGTTAAAAACATCAGGAAAAGAATACTGCGATTACTTGGCTACCTTAACTCCTGATGATAAAGCTGAATTTTCGGTGGCTTGGGCAGGTGAAAACGAATCGAAAAATTGGTTCCACATAGCTAGGGAATATACTGAAAAATGGCATCATCAACAGCAGATTAGACTTGCCGTTGGAGACGGACAGGAATTGCTAAAAGAAAAATGGTACTTCCCCTATTTAGATACTTCTGTTAGAGCACTTCCTTATAACTATCGAAATGTGGAAGGAAAAGAAAAGGATCTAGTCAAATTCACTTTTTTGGGGGAAACAGTGAAAAGTTGGTTTTTATACTATGACAATGGCTGGCAGTTGCTTTCAACTATAAATCAAGAGTCCATTAGTGAAGTTAGAATAAGAGACGACTACGCTTGGAGGATATTTACCAAAGGAATAAGTAAGGAAGTAGCCATTGCAAACTCAGAAATAATTGGAGTGCGGGAACTTGGTCTCAAAATCTTTGATATGATTGCGATTATGGCATAGACAAATGGAATAAACAAGGAGGGATATTCATAGAACTCGACAAGTTGGCCAACGAAATTATAGAAGATGCGATAATGACAACCTATTACGGTGTTGCACCGAAGAAATTTTCTGAGCAAATTCAACAGAATAAAAACAACTGAAAAAGAACAATGTACCGCCAACAAGGGCATTGTAAGCTGGCACCACTGACCAAATTAAAATCTACTAAAAACAACGAAATTAAAAAAAAAAAAATATCAATTTAGTTAGGCGACTAACTAAAATCCGCTATCTTTGCAAAATGAAACAAAAAAGCGGACAAACCTCAATTAGTAATTTACTCGTTCAAATCTGTAAACATCGTAGAAACAAGAGCAATGTGCTACTTTCAGAAGCAGGAATTTATGGTGGACAAGATATTTTGCTTTATTATTTGAGTATTGAAGATGGACAAACCGTTTCATCCTTGGTAGAAAAAATGTGTATTCAACAAGCTACCATTTCGACTATGCTTGTCCGAATGCAGGCAAGCGGAATGATAACAAAGGTAAAAGACAATTCGGATAAGCGGACTTCAAGAGTGTTTATTACCGAACAGGGCAAAGAAGCCTATAAAAAAATTGCCAAAATATGGAACGCAATGGAAAAAGTTCTCATAAAAGGATTAGATAATGAGCAACAAGAAACACTAAGCAATTTGCTTCGGGCGGTTCTTAAAAATCTGGAATAAAAAATTTTAACATAATAGTTAGTCGACTATATAATTTAAACAATTAAAAATAAGTATCAAAATGAAAAATCAAAACAAAATCACCGTTTTTGGTGCAACAGGCAAAATTGGTAAAGAGCTATTGGTCTTTCTTTCAAACGCTAATGTGCCTACTATCGCAGTAACACGTGATAAAGGCAAAACGAAAGAAATTCATAGCATTGAATGGCAAGAAGCTAATATGGACAATCGGGAAACGCTTGCTCAAACAATGCTCAATAGCAACACCGTATTTTTAGCCACGAACGTGAATCAAAACTTTGTGCAAGAACAAATAAATGTAATTGACATTGCAAAAGAGTGTGGTGTAAAACATATTGTAAAAATATCCTCACCCGGAGCAGACAGAAATTCTCAAAACTTTATTGCAAGACCCAACGGGGAAGTTGATGATTATTTAAAAGAAAGTGGTATTGACTTTACAATAATTCAACCCAATTCTTTTATGCAAAATTGGTTTGGCTACTTTTCGGAAACCATCCAGCGTGAAAGAAAAATATATGAGGCAACGGGAGACGGAAAAAAACCTTTTATTGACACACGCGATATTGCAGAAGTGGCATTTAAAATTTTGACGAATTCAACAAAGCATATCAACCAAACTTATCTGTTGACAGGTGGAGTTGCCGTAAGTTATGGTGAAGTTGCCGAAGCTATAAGCAACGCTATTGGAGAAAAAGTAAATTATATTTCAATGACAAGCGAGGAAGCAAGACAGCGTATGTCCGAAAAGGGTATGCCCCCAATGATGATAAATACTTTTCTTGCCATTTCCGAAGGACAACGAAACGGAAAAGCAGGTTTTGTAAATACCGTTGGAGAAGAAATTTTAGGCAGAAAATTAATTACCGTTAAAGAATTTGCAAAGGATTATTCAGAAGCCTTTAAATAAAACAACGACCCACTAGTCGAGTAGACGGCCTCGCCAACCGTTAAACTAGCGAGGTGCGCCTCTCACACCACCGTACGTACGGGTCTTCCCGATGAATCGGGACAGGCAGTATACGGCGGTTCACTGGATTGCAGGTTGTGGCTTGAGGTAATAGGAAAGCATCGATTCGTACCCTTTTCGTCTCAGGCGGGACAAAGTGATAGTAGCAATGAGAATCAGGGCTTTGATCCGCCGCGGCGGACCATCCCTCTTTTCTGCCTCCCCCCGCTACCTGGCCCTTCGCTAAAATCTTCCCCCAGAAGATTTCTTTACGCTCAGTCCTCCTTTGAGTGCTTTTTGATAGGTCGAAATGCATGTCCCAGTAGCTCAAAAACAGAAAGTCTTCGGACCCCGTGGACAATAAAAATGATGATTAATTTACTGTTAGTCCCTTTCACCGCGACATATGGCCTGAGACAGCCATCAGCCATACCCGGAAAATCATCAGCAGATTAACAACAAGCTACATTGACAATAAGTAAACTATTTGTAATCGGCACATTGTTATCGCTATGTGCCATTTCAGGAAAAATATTCGCACAGAGGAATAACTCTAAACCATAAAAAAGAACAAATGGAAATTTCGCAAATTAAACGGCAAACGGCAATCAACAAATTGAAGCCGACTGCCCTATACAGCAGGTAGAAACTGTTACACAATTAATTTTAAAAATCCTCTTCGAAGTAAAAGGTTTTATCTTAAAAAGAGGTTTTGAAAACACTGAACGGGGAAATCAGCTTTTTCAACTATCAAACACGCTCGCTATCGCTTCCCGAGCAGTTCAAAAAGACTTGAGAACCCCTGTCCCCCATGTCCATCCGCAATCCGACGATCCATCAGGTGCTTAACCTCCCGCATTCGTACTGTTTCCACGCCTTGAGACTCCCGATGGCCGATCAAGTCATCAAACAAAGCCGCTTGAACATGGAGCGGTCCGAGATCCGGGCCATACTCCGCATTCTTAATTGCCTTTGCAAACGGACTCAGCAACCCCAGATAGTCCCTCATCGTGACCTCGGCACGTCCTGCAAATGCTTCAATATCGACTCCTTCAGCTTGAACTAATCTGAGCGTGTGCAGAAAACCCAGCAGTATTTCATAGCCCAGAGCTACCTGCGACTGGAAGTCCACCGCAGCTGCGCCAGGATCATCGCCAAAGTAAGTAATAGTGCCCAGCACTTCCAATATTGGCCGATTTGCCTCAAAAACACTTGACTTCCCGCTGAAGAAGAACAGGCTTTCCGGTGTACCTACGACTGGCGGATCGGCCATAATCTTTCCGTCGATGTAGGAGGCGCCGTGTTCTTCAGCCCAAAGGGCAAAAGCCTTTGCCTGTGCAGGAGATCCGCTCGTAAGGTACTAGCACCTTGCTCTCTAGGTTACTCTCCAGTGGGCGGAGTACCTCATCCACCACGGTGTTGTCGAGCAAACAAATCACAACCAGCGAACTCGCTGCGACCGCATCTGCGGTTGTAGCAACTGCCGAAGCTCCGGCTTCAACCAATGGAGCACATTTGTTTGCACTCCGGTTCCATACCGTCGTGTGATACCTATGGTTGACAAAAGTTTGGGCGATTGCAGTTCCCATTTCACCCAGCCCCAGCACGCTAACATAGACGGTATTTTTTTTCAATCTTTTCATTGTCGCTTTGTTTTTTTTCATACCATATTGACTTTAAGTTGTTTGTTTGGGCGGGTTATTGCCGAATAGTACTTGCCATAATATGTTTTTCAAAACTCCTTTCTCACAAAAAGTCCAATACTATTATAACTTCTGCCAAGCTTTCCATACTGATCAAAGTTTGCGGCAATCTCGAACGACTCGGTGCAAAGCATACGCAATTGTACGGGTTTCCTGAGATAGGAACGTGTGTTTAAGTTTCATTTTTACCGTTATATTGATACATTACAAAACTACCCCTAACCGGATCCGAAATGCGGTAAATAACACGGTAAAAACTGTACATTTTTCTGTTTTTGATCAAGGATTATTTCGGTGTGGAGTTGAGTAAGTTGAAAAACCGAATGGATAGAAATAAAACGATAGAAATTTTAGATGCACTTGCTTCAGGTTGTTCTCCAACAATAGGGGAAATGATTGACATACTAGGAGTTCAAAAGGCTGAAAACCTCTCTGAATATGTTCAAAATGCGAGAAGCAATCACCTAGAGCTTATGAAACGAGTTCAGGGCTAAAACTCCTTGCCTGCCTATAGTTACAAACCATTTTTGTCATTTTAGAACGCTAAGCATACAGACACAAACTAAGATGATAGAGAACTTGCCCCCATACATTTCATTGACTTTTGGACTGACAACAGTCGCGATACTTTTGTTGTTCTTTTGGACGGTTAAGAACTCAAGTTCTCAATTAACACGACAGAACTCGATCAAAATTATTATCGGTTTGACATTGTGGTTAATTGTTCAGGCTGTTTTGACACTTAAAAATATCTACAATTCCGACAAAAACTCTTTACCGCCAAAAATCCTACTATTTGGGATTTTGCCGGCAATTTTGACAATCATCGTTCTGTTTACGACACAAAAAGGGAGACAATTTATTGACAGTTTACCACTGACAAACCTGACTTATCTAAACATCGTCAGAGTGCCTGTTGAAATTGTATTGTTTTGGCTTTTCTTGAACAAAGCAATTCCAGAACTTATGACATTTGAAGGACGGAACTTTGATATTATTGCAGGCATAACCGCACCGATAATTGCTCACTTCGGTTTGACAAAAGGAAAAATCAACCGAACAATAATTTTGGCTTGGAACTTTATTTGTCTTGGACTTTTACTAAGCATAGTTGCCAACGCTTTTTTATCAGCACCCTCGCCGTTGCAAAAATTTGCTTTTGAACAACCCAACATAGCAATTTTAAATTTTCCTTTTAGTTGGTTGGCTACATTCGTAGTCCCTATTGTTCTATTCGGACACTTAGCTTCCATTAGACAACTGCTGAAATAAAACCGGCATATCAGCACCTACCCTAAAGTTGTGGTTCAGCGGTTAAACCTGCCTACGGTAGGCAGGTCAAACTTTCCCCTTGGACGGGCAGGCCGTGATTCTTTCAAAGTTTTCCGCTATCGCGGGACAAATTATGCTTGGTTGACAGTGGAATAATTCGAAATTACCACCTTCGCCTAGGACGGAAGCACTACTAATTCCGCAACTGCAACAAGCCTGAACCGTAAACCCTAATAATAGAAAAAGAGCTGAGGACGTTAATATTGGATAGCAACTGAAGAATAACCGGAAATTTGAAAAGACATGAAAGGTAGGGGGCATAGAGGTGAGTAAGAAACATACGTTTGGAAATGAAACAAAGAAACCTTGAGATTAATCGAAATCATATAATCTGAATCCATAAAATATTGATGGGTAAAGTGCTTCGAAATTGCCACCTTCGAATAGCTGTAAAACATTAGTGGTAATTAAAAATGGAACCTATGGAAAACAACATTCTTTGGTCAGGAATTGAATATTATTCTCTTGAAAACTGCATCGTTGATAATATATCAGACAGTGTGATTATTAATTCCGTAATTATAGGTGTATACCTTGAGAAAATTTACCGAGTTGAATATGATATTATATTAGATAGAAATTGGAGGACGAAATCTTGCCAAATAAAATCTCAAATCAATAAAGAGATTAAGATATATGAATTGTTACAAGAAAAGAATCGCTGGTTCGTAAATGGCAGAAGTCATCCTGAGTTCAATGACTGCTTCGACATCGACATTTCGTTAACACCTCTTACGAATTCTTTACCGATAAACAGACTAAAACTAAACATTGGGCAAGAAAAAAAAGTTAACGTAATCTATATTGATTTAATGGACAACACGATAAAACATGTAAAGCAAAAATATAGAAGAATTTCAACCGGGATTTACAAATATGAGAATATACCAAATGACTTTGAGGCCGAAATAAAGGTTGACGATGCGGGCTTTGTAGTTGACTATCCGCAATTATTTGAAAGAAAAATAAGAGTTCAAAACTAACCGCCACTAACAACTAGCCCATATGCAATAGGTCAGCTCGCGTGCTCCTCAAACAGTTTTTCCGGTAGCAGAATGTTCAGTTCTCCGCATCAACATTTCTTGTATAAAGCCCACCCATTGCAAATGTACCAAACGTTGGTACCAATTTTTAGTAAGACAGAAACAGAATGACAGAGAGACCAAACATATTAGTATGTAAAACCCGCTAAATCACGATATGACTACATCATCCCACGATTCGGCTAAGTAGCCCATTTCCGATCCTACCATCTTTGTTTTATCATTTAATCAAAAACAATCAAGAAAGATGGAAACGAAAAAAGTATGGTTTGTCACAGGCGCTTCAAAGGGATTGGGATTAGTACTTGTGAAAAAACTTTTAGCAAATGACTATCATGTCGCAGCAACTTCCCGCTCAGTAGAATCATTGATAAAAGAGATAGGAAATGCATCGGATTCTTTCCTCCCCCTAGAAATGGACCTAACTGACAATGAGAATGTGAAGGCTACCATAGCTGAATGCATCGCCCATTTTGGGCAAATTGATGTGATGGTAAATAATGCAGGGTTTGGATTGATCGGGACTTTAGAGGAGTTGAGCGACAGCGAGGTAAAGACCAATTTCGATGTGAATGTATTTGGCTCCCTGAATGTGATTCGGAATATATTACCGCACTTTCGCAATCAGCAGTCCGGACATGTCTTTACTATTTCTTCTATCGGAGGCTACATGGGGAATTTCCCCGGCTTTGGGATTTATTGCTCTACAAAATTTGCCGTAGCGGGCTTTACAGAAGCACTTGCTGAGGAAATGAAACCCTTTAATGTGCATACCACATTGGTGTATCCGGGGTATTTCAGAACAAACTTCCTCTCAAAAGACTCAATCCGGACAGCTGCCAGTCCTATAGCTGCATACAAGTCTGCCAGAGAGTTGGAAAAGGCACACTTGGATGAAATCAACGGCAATCAGCCTAATGATCCCGAAAAAGCTGCGGATGTGCTTATTACTTTAAGTAATGAGGAAAATCCACCTGTACACTTTTTCATGGGAAAAGATGCCTACCACTACGCTAAGCAAAAACTGGAGCTTATCCAACATACTATGGCAGCGTACGAAACACTTGCAGGTTCAACAGAAATTTCCAACAACTAATTTCCAAAATGATGGAGAGCAAATTAGCCGTACTTATTACATGGGCCAGCTCAGACATGGGGTTTAGACCATGGGCTACAGCATCCTCTTAAAGATCAACAGTTGAATTCCGGGGCTATACAGCCCCGCTTTTTAATATTTAATGGGCAAAAAAATGAAGATAATTTATGCTATCCTTTCTCTGGGAATACTGTTTCTCTTTCACGCTGTCTCAGCTCAGGGGAATTTTGGTACCGAAGAAAATAAAGAGGCTGTTGTCAAAGCCTTCGGGCAATGGCAACAGGGAAAGGGAAGTTTATTTGACCTGCTGGATGAACATGTGGAGTGGAGGGTTTCTGGCAATGGGAGCTTTTCAGGTACCTATAAGGGGAAACAGCATTTTATGGAAAAAGCTGTGATACCCATTAATGATCGATTGGCCACGGAAATAACCCCGGAACTTATTGACATTAATGCAGATGGAAATACCGTCTGGCTGCACTGGCAAGGGACGGCTACAGCCAAAAACGGGGCAGTTTACCATAATGAATATGCCTGGAAACTGGAATTCAACAAGGGAAAAATTGTAAAAGCAGTGGCTTTTCTGGACATACAAGCATTGGATAACCTATCTACAACTAACTCAAGCACTATGCAACCAACTATTGAAAGCACAAAGGAATATATTGGCATGTGGGTGACCAAAGATGGTTACATACGCCATGAATTATTGCCCAATAACCGCTACGATGAAGCTCGGGGCAATCGGAAGAGTGCCTACCAAGGCTCTTACAAAGTTTCCGGAAATCATATTGATTATGTAGATGATACAGGTTTTACCGCAGACGGTGAATTTAAGGATGGCATACTTTACCATGCAGGAATGATCTTGTACAAAGAAAAATAATACAGTAATTTAATAGTTATGGAAAAAACACTCCGCTTTAATTCATTGACTGAGTTCCACACATTTTGTAACCTCCCCAAACCTGAACATCCGCTCATAAGCCTGATTGACTACAGCAAAGTGAGTTATCCTATGGATGACAGCGAACTGAGATGGATCCAAAATTTTTATTCCATAGGACTAAAGCGGAATGTCAATGCTAAATTCAACTACGGACAACAACCCTACGATTTTGATTCAGGAGTGCTGACTTTTATTTCACCGCTTCAATTTTTGAAGTTGGAAATCAATCCGCAAGCGCAAGTAGAGCCAACAGGATGGTTACTGCTTATACACCCTGATTTTTTATGGAACACACCCTTGGCGAAAAAGATAAAATCATATGATTTTTTCCGGTATGCCGTAAACGAGGCACTATTCCTTTCGGATAAGGAAGAAAAGGCAATCGTTGATATTCTGCTTAAAATAGAACAGGAGTATCAAGCGAATATCGACAAATTCAGTCAGGAGCTCATTATTGCCCAAATAGACTTACTTCTTATCTATTCCCGGCGTTTTTATGAGCGGCAGTTTATTACCCGAAAGAAATCCAATCATGAATTATTGGTGCTTTTTGAAGAAGTGCTTTCCGGCTATTTCGAAAGCGGAAAGTTGTTGGAAAGCGGCATTCCGACTGTGACAGCGATCGCTGAGCAACTCAATATTTCGCCCAACTACCTAGGAAGCCTACTGAGGATCTATACCCAACAAAATACGCAACAGCATATTCAAAACAAACTGATGGATTATGCCAAAGAATGCTTAAGTACAACTAATTTGTCGATAAGTGAGATTGCTTACGAACTGGGTTTTGAGCATCCTCAATCATTCAGCAAACTGTTCAAACAAAAAACAAATCAAACACCTCTGGAATTTAGGCAGTCATTTAATTAAGAAGGAAGAGTCATGGGACACACAGAATATTTAATGGACAGAAAAGAAATACGGCTACCACAGTAGAAAGAAAGTCATAGAACACATCTTTGAAACGAAAATAGAACTTCCTCCCCTACCTCCTGACATTTTTCGTATATTTTACTGAAACCAATGATAATCAGCTCCTGAATGAGATGACTTAAACCCAACGAAGATCTTTTCAAACAAGCTGACGCCAAGCATACCCCACCTGGATAAACAAAGATAAAATGAATAAAAAAAGAAACAGAATTATTCTTATAGTTGATTTATCTGACGGATCAAATCACTTAGTCGACTTCGGCTTCCATCTTTCCACGATGATTAATGCCGAAATTGTAGTTGTGCATCAAGTAATAAAAATGTTTCCTACAATGACCGAGAAAGCGTATAGGGATATGATTTTTCAGATTGAAATAGATGAAGCTAAGGCAAAACTTAGGGAATTGACTCAAGGAAGAAGACATGAATCCATCATTGTAAGTTCCGATCCTATTTTGGACATTCTTGCCGAAATGCAATCAAGTCACTATACAGATTGGGTTGTTGGGGGACTGAAAAAAAGCAGCTTGATGAAGCGAATCTTCTTTGGGAGTACGTTTATAAAAATCATCAATAATACTAATTTATTGACTGTAGCTGTTCCGATAAGTAATGTAATCTCGGTTCCTGAAAAAATATTAGTGGCCGTAACCCATAAGTATTCATTAAATGAGTTCCATTTGAAAAACTTGCTCTCCAATTTTAAAGAGAAAGCCAAAAAAGTTGAATTTTTCACTATTCTTAATGAAGGTGAAGATGAGGAAACCGCACGCGAGTATCTATTGCAATTACAAGGTAAATACTCAATGTGTGATCCTACTATTGTCCTTTTGAAGGGCGGTGACAAATACAATGAGCTCAAGAAATTTGTTGAGCAATCCGGGCATTCGTTTTTGGTTCTTCAAGAAGGCAGCAGGTCTTTGATTGACGAACTATTCAGAAAGTACATGGTTAACGAACTTATTCACGCCGGAGATATCCCCCTAATCGTACTGCCGAATGAATAAACTATCACTTATTGCAGAGCAGCCATTTTTTGAATTTGCCATAATTTTAGCTTTAGCGGCACTTTTCGGAATAATAGGCAAAGTGCTCAAGCAACCCCTTATTGTAATGTTTATTGCATTGGGGATCGTGATGGGCCCTGCTGTACTTGATATTGTCAAATCAAAGGAAAATATTCATCTCCTTGCGGAAATTGGAATATCCGTACTTCTTTTCATTGTGGGGCTCAAACTGGATTTGCGAATAATCAAGTCAGTTGGAAAAATCGCCCTTTTGACAGGAATAGGGCAAGTTTTGTTCACCTCCATTTTTGGATACTTAATCGGCTTGGCATTAGGTTTCACCTCTCTGCATAGTTTTTATATTGCTATTGCTTTGACGTTTTCGAGCACTATCATCATAGTAAAGCTACTTTCCGACAAAAAGGAAATTGATTCACTGCATGGACAAATTGCCATTGGTTTTCTGATAGTTCAGGATATTGTAGTGATTCTTATGATGATTGTTTTATCTGCTATTCAGAAAGGCGGAGAAACATCGTTAAATCAAGACATTACACGTACTCTGGTCGCTGGGGGAGGCTTGATCGGTTTTACTTTCATCGCTATGAGATGGATACTTCCGAAGCTAACCAACTACCTGGCCCAATCACAAGAACTACTTACGCTCTTTTCGGTAGCATGGGCTGTTGCGCTTGCTGCTATCGGCGAGTATATTGGGTTTAGTGGAGAAGTTGGTGCCTTTCTAGCCGGTGTGACTCTTGCTTCTTCCGAATTTAAAGAAGCTATCAGCAGCCGCTTGGTAAGTTTACGGGACTTTTTACTGCTATTTTTCTTTGTGAGTTTAGGCACCAACCTTGATTTGACGGCCATAAGTGGTCAAATCACTCCCGCACTGTATTTTTCTTTTTTTGTACTCGTGGGCAATCCAATCATCGTACTAATCATAATGGGTGTAATGGGCTATAAGAAAAGAACTTCTTTTTTAGCCGGGCTTACCGTCGCGCAGATCAGCGAGTTCTCGCTGATTTTTGCAGGTTTGGGCTTGGCAGTAGGCCATATCAATAAAGAAATAGTCGGTCTGATCACCTTAGTTGGTTTAATCACAATTGGCCTTTCCACCTATTTGATTTTATACTCGCATCAGATTTTCAATTTTCTATCCCCTTTTCTAAGCATTTTTCAAAGAAAGAACACGTTGGTTGAACAGGAAAACACCAATTTAGACCGCTTGGATTATAATATAATAATTATCGGTTTAGGTAGATTTGGAAATACACTTGCAGATATGCTAGACCAGCATACACAAATCACTTACCTGGGAATAGACTTTTCCCCAAGTATTGTGAAAGAATGGCGAAAAAAAAATAGAGCTATCGTCTATGGAGATATTGATGACCCTGAATTATTGGAAAACATCCCCTACCAAAACACAAATATTATTATTTCGACAGTTCATGAAATCAGCCAGTCCAAACAATTGGTTAATGATCTTAAAAGAAGACAATACAAAGGAAAAGTCTTTGTAACAGCCTTGACAGACAAAGAGAATAAAGAGCTTTTAGCTATGGGGATTGAAAATGTGCTGCTCCCCCACTCTATGGCAGCAGCCAATTTCTTTAATACTTACTTGAAATACAAAGTAACATAATTCATAAGCTTGCATCCCACGAGACAAATAGAAAGAAACGCTTCTATCGGCAGGGTTTACAGAAAATACTGCAACAAATCTTTCTGATATGACCCAAGCAGTAATCGACAATAAAGCTATTCCCGAGCGGCCAAATGATATCGTAAAACTTCCCACAACGTTGGAAAAATACATGAGAGAACAACTGCGTAAGTAAAACTCAATGCGGAAAATCACCATTACCGGACTGTCGAATTGCCTCCCGCATTCTATGGGAAAAAACTTTATCTTGGAGCCAAGATCTCTTCCGACACAGTTAGAAGAGGATATTCAGTTTTTAATCAGTCCCAGTCAGACAGCCAAGCTTTCCAGCTTAGGTGGAACAATCCGTGCATTTCCAGACTTATAATCAGTGATTAACACCTCAAATAATCCTAAAAATCAAAACACCTGTTTATGAAAAAGATTATTTATTATGTAGCAAGTTCCATTGATGGATTTATATCAGGCCCAAACGATGACGTCAGTAATTTCATTTATCAAGGCGATGGAGTTGAAAAATACTTGGAAGATTTAAAGTCCTTTCAAACGGTCATTATGGGCAGGAGTACGTATGAGTTCGGCTATAAGTTTGGTGCAATTCCGGGACAACCATCACCTGCCTACCCGCATATGAAACATTATATCTTTTCGGACAACTTGAAGTTTAATGGCAAAAGTGATCAGGTTGAATCAAAACCTATGAATATTGATGAAGTTATACAAATAAAAAGGGAGTCACCAACAGACATTTACCTGTGTGGAGGAGGACAATTTGCAGGCTGGTTACTGGAAAACGGGCTAGTTGACCGGTTAAAAATAAAATTAAACCCTATTACTCTTGGAGGAGGAACCCCTTTGTTTGGGCAAATTAACTTCACCACTAACTGGAAGTTTATAGAGTCCGAAAGGTTTGATAATGGACTTCTAATTCTAACGTATGAGTGTAAAAAGTAAGCACTACAAGCACGGTATAAGGTAATTGCAAAAGCTGAGCTTCGTATAATGAACTCTGCTTTTGCATTTTTATTGAAGTTGTGAATTAGCTAATTGCCAGTGATTCTAACGCCCTTCTGTCTCAAGTGCCCCAATAATGGCTGCCTCACCCGAGTAAGCCTATACCAAGAAATGATAGCGAAAAAAAACAATGAAGACTGAAACCACGCTTTATTCCCATATACAAGCTATACAAGAATTGCTATATGATAAATGCGGTATCAGCTTGACAAACCTAAAACCCAATCCGGAAAGTGAGGCATATGGTGCCTGTTCATTTGAACTTAACGGACATAGGATTCAGCATAGAGTTTCTAAAATCACACCGACGAAAACCGGTCAGTTTGTGGCCATTTGGAAAAGAAACAAAAACGGAATAACAGAGCCGTTTGACGTTACCGACGACTTGGATTTTATAATTATCACCTCAAAAAATGGGGACCACTTTGGACAGTTTATTTTTCCCGCATCTATTTTAGCGGACAAAGGAATCGTAACAAGAAACGGGAAACAGGGAAAACGTGGAATTAGAGTTTACCCGCCCTGGGACTCTCCTACTAATAAACAAGCTGAGAAAACGCAAAGTTGGCAGACAGACTACTTTCTGACAATTGGAGGCGACAACTCAACTGACTTGGATAGATTAAAGTACTTATTGGCAAAAACGAAGAATTAATCCTCCTCAAAACAAATCCTTATAACTAGAGCTTTACCCATGCTTTTTAAATTCCAACTTAATACCGGCATAAAAGCAGATAGTAAATAGGAAGTTTTCTCTACCCATGTACTTAGAAAAGTTAATCGGTTCAACTAGTTGGACTTACCTATTGAACATAATTTAATATTTTGCAGATAGCTAAACAAACCGATCTTACTAATCCGATGGATGCTACTCTATAGGAAAGTGAAAAATCTCAAAACATACCTCTGTCATGAAAACCTATATCAATACCCTTCTACTGTTACTGCTGTCTCTCAATGCCGCCTGCTCACAGGAAAATCCCACAAATGATCCTGATCCAATCGACAATATGACCATGATCGAGGCCTTCCCCAACCTTTCATTCACAAGACCTGTGGATCTACAGCATGCCGGTGACAACTCGGATAGATTGTTTGTCGTGGAGCAGAGAGGTGTAATTTCAGTTTTCCAAAATGAACAGGGAACAACAGATAAAACTGAATTTCTGGCTATAGAAAACAGTGTGGATGATAGTGGGAATGAGGAAGGCTTACTGGGACTGGCATTTCATCCCAACTATGAGAGCAATGGATATTTCTATGTGAACTATACCGCGGCCAATCCCGACAGGACTGTGATCTCCCGGTTTAGTGTATCCCCATCAAACCCCAATCAAGCTGACCCTGCCAGTGAACTTGTGCTAATGGAATTCGGCCAGCCCTATTCCAATCACAATGGTGGACAAATTTCATTTGGTCCCGATGGCTACCTCTATATAGCCGTGGGAGATGGCGGAAGCGGTGGAGATCCTCAGGGAAATAGCCAAAACAGAAGCACTTTACTCGGAAGTATTCTTAGAATTGATGTCGATCGGCAGAATGGAGCAGTGAACTATTCTATTCCTGAGGATAATCCATTTGCAGGTAACACAGAGGGCTTCCGGGAGGAAATTTATGCGTATGGTCTACGAAATCCCTGGAGATTTAGCTTCGACTCTGCCAATGGCCAACTATGGACAGGAGATGTAGGCCAAAACAGATATGAGGAGATAGATATTATCGTAAAAGGCGGCAACTACGGTTGGAATACAATGGAAGGTTTTCATTGCTACAATTCCACAGACTGCAATCAAGAAGGTCTGGAATTGCCTATTTGGGAATATGACCGATCCCGTGGAGATGTATCCATTACAGGAGGTTTTGTCTACCACGGTCCGAGTATAGCTGAATTAGAGGGGCTATATATCTATGCGGATTTTGCATCCGGTAGAATTTGGAGTCTGGATGGCAGTGATCAGGAGAATCCTGTCAATACAGAATTGGTGAATGCCCCATTCCCAATCTCATCATTTGGAGTTGACCAAGATCAAGAATTATATATTTGTGGGTTTGATGATAAGATTTATAAGTTTAGCTACGAATAAAATCCAGACCTATCTTCATGTGGATACGCATATTCTCAAATCCCCAAATCCAAATTTCAACTCACCCCTCAATCTCCTGCACCAATTCAGCATACCAACCCTCTCCATATTTTCTGGTGAGGGCATCTTTCAGGAATTTGTAAATCGGAACTTTCAGACTGGAACCTAGCTGGCAGGCAGGATCGCAAATGTGCCAGCGATCGTAATTCAGCGCATCAAACTGATCATATTTGGTGACACGGATTGGGTACATGTGGCAGCTAATTGGTTTTTTCCATGAAATCTTGCCATCCAGATAAGCCTGTTCGATACCGCATTTCAGAATTCCACGCTCATCATACAGTGCATAAGCGCATTCCCTATTGTCTCCTATGGTGGGCGTGCCCTTATCACCGTCCTTGTCAATCACCCAGGTTCCTTGCTTGGCAATCGCCTGCCGGCCTTCTTCGGTGATGTAATCCTTGACAATCGGGTAGATATCCTCGATGATCTTAGTTTCCTCATCTTCCAAAGGAGCACCTGCATCGCCTTCCACGCAGCAAGCACCTTTGCAAGCCTCCAGATCACAAACGAAAAAGTTCTCTTTAATGTCATCTGAAAGCACGGTATCCCCTACTATTATCATGGTCTTCTTTGTTAGGCTGCAAAGTTAAGGAATCAAACCCTAGACATTGGGCTTCGCGACTTCTTTTCTTCGTACATACACTCCTTTTTGCACTTTGGCCACTGTATTCTTATCCCCGTCCTTCACCTCACAAGCAAACTCAAAGACTCCTTTTCCATCCCTATCGACAGCCATTTTTATTTCAGAAATTTGCTCAGGTGAAAGTCGGAACTCAGCGTAAACGGTTCCTTTGCCCGGTTTTACAAATTCTATACTTGCATACTTATCCCAGACGATGTAGTCTTCTCCCAGCTGAATCAGAATAATAAACATGAAAAACGGATCGCACATGGAATATAGAGATCCACCAAAAGCAGTTCCTATCAAATTCCGATTGTACCATGTGAGTTTTAGACGAGTGTGAAAGCGGGAAAAATCATCGGCATAATCGATCACCTTGATCCCTGAAAACAGAAATGGTGGATACCAATTGATGAATCGCATAAGCCTCTTGAATTTCTTGCTTTTGTTCCTATCCATTGGAAAAAGATAAGTGAAAAGACACAGAAAAAGAACCACTTACAGGATCGTATTTCATGCCTAACTACCTTTAACGATATTTATCAAAACCGATAGCAAGATTTTACCGTACTTTGCACCGTGCAAGTCGTCTTGTCGCTCTTCCGATAGCTATCGGGAGGGAGGAAAGTCCGGGCAACATAGAGCGCCATACTTCCTAACGGGAAGGGGGCTGACCGGTGACGGTCAGTTTACAGCCAGTGCCACAGAAAATATACCGCCCTTCGGCTTCGGGGCCTGCCCTGATGCCGATAGCTATCGGCACGAAGGGTAAGGGTGAAATGGTGGGGTAAGAGCCCACCGTCCCGATGGTGACATCGGGAGCAAGGCAAACCTTATGGGTTGAAAGATCAAATAGGTTCCGCGCCGGATTTAGTTCCGGGAAAAGTTGCTCGCTTTTATGCGGAATGGGTAGATCGATGGATCCCGATTGCAAAGTCGGGGCTAGATAAATGACAGGAAACCGATTCCGGAAACGGAGGAGGAAACAGAACCCGGCTTATAGACTTGCACTTTTTTATTTTATATTAGAACTATGTCAAAAATACTGATCATTGATGACGAAAAGGTCATCCGCGCTACCTTACGGGAAATTTTAGAATACGAGAAATACAGTGTCGCCGAAGCCCAGGATGGGGAAGAAGGCTTAGCCAAATTGCAGGAAGAAGACTTCGATCTGGTACTCTGTGATGTGAAAATGCCCAAAATGGATGGTATAGAAGTACTGGAAAGAGCCAAGACACTGGAGAAATCACCTCAATTCATTATGATCTCAGCTCATGGAAGTATAGAAACTGCCGTAGAAGCCACCAAAAAAGGTGCATTTGACTTCATTCCCAAGCCTCCGGACCTTAACCGCCTTCTGCTTACTGTCCGTAATGCGCTGGATAAAAAAAATCTTGTCACAGAAACGAAGGTTCTGAAAAAGAAGCTTTCCAAAAAGCTGGATATGGTAGGAGAATCTGCCGCCATATATCAAGTCAAGGAAACAATAGAGAAAGTAGCCCCTACCGATGCCCGGGTTCTAATTACCGGTCCCAACGGAACAGGCAAAGAACTTGTCGCACATTGGGTACATGCCAAAAGCAATAGATCATCTGAGCCATTTGTAGCTGTGAACTGCGCTGCCATTCCCTCAGAACTGATTGAAAGTGAACTTTTTGGACATGAAAAAGGAGCTTTTACTTCAGCTCATAAACAGCGTCAGGGAAAATTCGAACAAGCACAGGGAGGCACTCTATTTCTGGACGAAATCGGTGATATGTCACTTTCTGCCCAGTCCAAGGTACTTCGTGCTCTTCAGGAAAATCTGATCAATCGCGTAGGTTCGGACAAGGATATCAAAGTGGATGTCCGTGTCTTGGCAGCGACGAATAAGGACCTGAAGAAAGAGATTGAGGAGAATAGATTCCGTGAGGATTTGTATCATAGATTAAGTGTGATCCTGATACAGGTTCCTGCACTGAAAGATCGGAAGGATGATATACCGTTGCTGGTAAATAAATTTTTGGATGATATCTCCCAAGAAAACGGCGATGCGAAAAAGAGTATCAGCAATGCTGCACTGGAAAAATTACAGGAATATCCCTGGACTGGAAATATCCGGGAACTACGGAATGTAGTGGAAAGGCTGGTGATTTTGGGAGAGCCCGAAATCAGCTTAGAGGATATAAAAAAATACGCTGACTATTAAGTCAGCGTATTTTTTTTAGCTATTGGCATCCTGAGATGTAGGTACCTTCGCATATGCAGGACATGGCTTACTGGAAGCACACGCTCCCAAGACTAAAATCCCAATTAATAATGCTGCTGTGGCTAGTTTTTTCATATGATTATAATTTGTTTTTAAAGGCCATATGGAATCTCGCATATGGGATAATCATCCCAGTGTGTGTCGTTTTCGACATGCTCGATTTCATCTGTTTATAATTGATTTTTTATGGTCAGATGGAATCTCGCAAGATCTATAATCATCCCGGTGTGTGACTTTTTAGTCATGCTCGATTTCATCTGTTTATAATTTGATTTTTAGCGGTCACATAGAATCCCTGCCTGCTGAAGGCTCGATTTCATGTGTATAAAGTTATTCAATTCAAATATGTTCAATTAATCCTTAGATAGCAATTATTGAACCAAGAGGTTGCACCCTCTTATTTCACTGTTGTCAAACCTCCCCAGAATTTCCAGCATTCCATTTTCGTCAAATCTTCCCAAATCCTGGGTTTCCAGAAATGCACAGGAATGGAAATTTGCCAGATCAATCACATTAATTCCTCCCTGGGATCGCTGCGAAATGGAAAGGGGATCATTCACATCCCTAAGCATAACACGCATAGAATCAGGGAGCATATATTTTCCCTGACCTTTGGAATAAGCCTGAGACATCAGCTCCGTCATTCCATATTCCGAATGAATCACCTCTACGCCGAAGAAAGGCTTCAGAATATCGTGGACTTCCTCCCGGATCATTTCCTTTCTCCTACCCTTCATTCCGCCTGTTTCCATTACAAGAAGATTATCCAGAGGAGTAAAATCCTTTCCCGACTCAGCCAAATCCAATAAGGCGAAAGTCACACCAAGCACTAGTGTTTTCCTGTCACCAGCAGCCAACATTTGCATTTTATCAATCAGTTCATCTTGATTGTAGAGATAAAATCCAGAGTGTTCCGAATTACTTTCACGGATAAAATGATCTGCCATACTGACTAGGCTACTGCCTTTCCTCTCCAGATATGCCGGCAAAAGTGCCAATACATGAAAATCGGTAAGCTGCCCGAAATTGCTTTCAAAAATGCGTTGTGAATGGGTCAAATACCATTGCTCAGACCAGATATAATGACGACTGGTGATCATGCCCGTGGTGCCGCTACTGGAGAAAAATTCAGTATAATCTTCCTCATTTCCTGATACAACTTTATGATCTTTAAAAAACCGAATAGGTAAGAAAGGTATTTGATCCAAGGTGGTCACAGACTCCGTATCTATTCCCCTAGCTTTGATATATTTCCTGTAAATTGGATTAGCTTGAGACTGGTAACGGAAAAGTTCCAGTGCAAGCTTTTCAAAATCTTCCGATTTCAAATTACTTAGCTTGTCCGAAAAACTTTTAAAATCCTGCATCGTTTTATATTTTGCAACAACCAACCAAAGTATTGGTTTAATTTGCTGGTAAATTTACTTTCACCCTATGCGTTTAAAAAGCTATTTAGGAATATTCTTTTTACTGTTACTGGCAGCTGCCTGTATCAATCCTCCGGACAATTTCCCCTCAGTCCCTAAAATCACTTTTGAATCAATCGAATATGCTCCTACTTCAGGTTCGGATTCCTTGATCATAGGGATTGATTTCCAGGATGCCGAAGGAGATTTGGGATTGTCAGGTACGGATAATGCTCCCCCTTTCCATGAATTGGACTTCCTGAGAAATTCTGCCGGAGAACTGATCACCTATGGAACAAGGCCTGCTGATGCTCCTTCTTACAACCCAATTGACTGGTCTGTAAATCCTTTGGTAGGAAATGTTCGTGTGAATGACACCATTTGGGTAAAGCCTAATCCAAATCAGTATAATATTTTCGTTAAGTTTTTCATCAAGAGAAACGGTCAATTCACAGAATATAGATGGCAAGATCCTCCTTTCTACACCACATTTAATGGTCGTTTTCCTCGGATTCTGACTTCTGATGCAGGCCAGGCCGTAGAAGGAAATATCAAATACGGTATGCTATCCGCTGGCTGGGAGGCTATCTTCAGGACTGATACGATTAGAATTGATGTATCGATTCAGGATAGAGCACTCAATCGAAGTAATGAAGTTTCAAGTCCCGAAGTGACACTTAGACAGATCACAAGATCCTCTAACTAGAAAAAGCCCTGCAATCAGGGCTTTTTCTAGTTAGAGGAGATTATTCTATATCGCAGGAAATTTTTTGGGATCTACTTCACCCATCATAGCATATACTTTCTCTATGACATCTTCCGCACTTGGCTTGGAGAAATAATCCCCATCGGAAGAATAAGCAGGTCTGTGAGCTTTGGCAGAAATAGTCTGAGGCTCCGAATCCAGAAACTTAAAAACCTCTTGTCCTTCTATCACCTGCTGTAGCATGTAAGCAGAGCCTGCTCCCGGCACATCCTCATCCGCAAAGATCACGCGGTTGGTTTTCTTGATTGATTCTCCTATGATCCCGTGTACGTCAAACGGCAAAAGGGTTTGCACATCCAGCACTTCTATCTCTATACCCATTTCAGCAAGCTCATTGGCCGCTTCCATCACCACTCTACACATGGAACCATACGTCACTATGGTCACATCAGACCCCTCTCTAAGTACTTCAGGCTTGCCCAGCGCAACGGTATATTCTCCCAGGTTCAGAGGCATTTTCTCTTTCAGTCTATAGCCATTCAGACATTCAATTACTATGGCAGGCTCATCGGATTTCAAGAGCGCATTGTACATTCCCGCTGCCTGGGTCATATCCCTGGGTACACAGACCACCATTCCGCGCAGCGTGGAAAGAATCATTCCCATAGGAGAACCGGAATGCCATACGCCTTCCAATCTATGCCCACGGGTACGCACAATCATCGGGGCCTTTTGGCCCCCTTTGGTACGATACTGAAGGCAGGCTACGTCGTCAGCCAGCATCTGTAGGCCATACAGCAAATAATCAAGGTACTGAATCTCTGCAAGCGGACGCAATCCCCTCAAAGCAGTACCGATTCCCTGACCTATAATAGTGCATTCCCGGATACCGGTATCCGATACTCTCAAGTCCCCGTGCTTCGCTTGCAAGCCTGCAAAAGCCTGATTCACATCACCGATTTTCCCCACATCCTCACCGAATGTAAAGAAACGGGGGTCTTTTTCCAGGGTAATGTCAAAATAGGACTGCAGAATCTCCCTGCCATCTACCAGAGGAGAATTGTTGTTAAACTTGGCAGGAACGTCCTCCACATTCAACACACTCCATTCTGAATGACTATACAGGTGACTGTTATATCTATCGAAATTCAACTCGGACTGCTTTGCAAACCATGCTTTCAAGTCTGCCTTTACCGCAGGAGTATCCAATCTTAATATCACCAGGGCTTTTCTCACTGCCAGCACTACATCCTTTCTAATCGGATTTATAGTCTTGGAAAGTTCCTCTGCGATTTGATTGACTACTACTTTTCTGGTACTATGCTGCGCAGCTTCTCTTAGTAGAGCTACTGCCTCATTCAATTCTTTTTTGATCTCACTGGAAAACGTGGACCAAGCAGCTTCCTTTTCCTGCTTTACCTGTGCTTTGGCTTCAGCTTCAATTTTGTCCAACGTATCTGCATTGGCTATTTCATTGCTCAGGATGTATTCTCTGAATTTCGAAACACAATCCCAATCTTTTTCCCACTGAAGACGCTTTTTATCTTTATACCGCTCATGCGAACCTGAAGTGGAATGCCCTTGGGGCTGGGTCATCTCCAGTACATGTATCATCACCGGAATATGGAATGTTCTTGCCAACTCTCCGGCTTCCACGTAGGCATTTAACAAGGCTTCATAATCCCACCCGTTTACACGGATTATTTCAATGCCTTTCTGCGAATCTGTCCTTTCAAAACCCGCCAAAGCATCTGAAATACTGCCCTTGGTGGTATGAAATTCATTGGGAACGGAGATACCATAACCATCATCCCATATGGAAACCACCATAGGAACCTGCATTACACCCGCAGCATTGATAGTCTCAAAAAACATCCCTTCAGAAGTAGATGCATTTCCAATGGTTCCCCACGCTACCTCATTTCCATTGACAGAAAACTTCTTTAAGTCCTTCAATCCCTTATTTTCCCTGAAGAGCTTGGAGGCATATGCCAACCCAAGAAGTTTGGGTATTTGAGCAGCTGTGGGAGAAATATCCGCAGCTGAATTATACATTTTGGTTAGATCCTTCCAGCTACCATCCTCATTGAGAGAGCGGGTAGCAAAGTGACCATTCATCAGGCGACCTGCACTTGCAGGCTCTGCCTCCACGTTGGTGTAGGCGTATAGTTGAGAAAAATACTGCTGCACCGTCAGCTCCCCGATGGCAAACATAAATGTCTGATCCCTGTAATAGCCTGAGCGAAAATCTCCGAGCCGGAAAGCTCTTGCCATTGCTATTTGGGCAACTTCCTTGCCGTCTCCAAAAATACCAAACTTCGCTTTCCCCATAAAAACCTCTTTCCGGCCTACCAAAGAAGCATGTCTACTCAGCATAGCTACTCTAAAATCTTCCAGTATAGCTTCTTTCGACAGGTTAGGTGAATTCAGGTTTTTCGGTACTGATTGAACTTCTGACATAGAGGTTAATTTACTAAAGTTATCCGGGTTTTGCTTTGATGATTTTTTGAATCATTCAAAAATAGCCAAATCCATTCTTTATGCAAATTTCGACAATATAATTTATCAATCAAAAATTCTGAAAGAGGCTCGATTATGAGATGTAAACAGAATTAAATTCCGACTTTAAACTTTCTATCAATATAAAAAGTAGAAACATCAAAAGCAGGGACACCTATTAACCAAGCATTTAGCCCAACTATGTCCTCAAAATTATCAATGCTTAAAATAAGTTTATTGAAATATTCTAAATGATTTTGAAATATTTCAGAACATAATTTCAATTTATGTCTTTTTTCCAAAGTATACCAAATAGTATTCTTCGAATTGCAAACTGATAGCTTCCTCCTTATTATATTTGTGAGAATTTATTTAAATCCAAATATACAAGTCATGATTATAGGTGTTCCTAAGGAAATCAAAAACAACGAGAACCGTGTAGCCCTTACCCCTGCCGGTGCAAAAGAATTGGTAAAAAGAGGTCATTCCGTATTCGTTCAGCATACAGCAGGTGAAGGCAGCGGCTTTCCCGATGAGGAGTATACAGAAGCAGGTGCCACTATCCTTCCCACTATCGAAGCGACCTATGAAATCGCTGAGATGATTATGAAGGTGAAAGAACCTATAGAACCTGAATATAAATTGATCAAAGAAGATCAACTGTTGTTCACCTATTTCCATTTTGCCTCATATGAGCCGTTGACCAGAGCCATGGTAGCCAGTAAGTCGGTTTGTCTGGCCTATGAGACAGTAGAAAAAGCAGACAGAAGTCTTCCACTTTTGGTTCCTATGTCTGAAGTAGCCGGAAGAATGGCCGTTCAGAAAGGAGCAAACTATTTGGAGAAACCATTAAAAGGAAGAGGAATTCTTTTAGGTGGGGTGCCTGGTGTACTTCCTGCCAAAGTTCTGATTCTTGGCGGCGGTATCGTAGGTACTCAGGCGGCTTGGATGGCGGCAGGTCTGGGAGCAGATGTGACTATTATGGATGTGTCTCTTCCAAGGATGAGATACCTTGCAGACGTGATGCCTGCCAACGTGAAGACTATGATGTCCAATGAATACAATGTGCGCAAAATGATCGTAAATCATGACCTGATCATCGGTGCTGTATTGATTCCCGGAGCAAAAGCTCCTCACCTGATCACCCGTGATATGCTGAAAGAAATGCAGCCAGGAACAGTTCTGGTGGACGTGGCGGTAGATCAGGGTGGCTGTATAGAAACCTGCAAGCCTACCACGCATCAGGATCCTACTTTTATTATTGATGATGTGGTTCACTATTGCGTAGCCAATATGCCGGGAGCTGTTCCTTACACTTCCACCTTGGCTTTGACCAATGCCACACTTCCTTACGCTATTCAACTGGCGGAAAAGGGATGGAAAAAAGCTGCTCAGGACAATCCTGACTTAGTTCCAGGTCTGAATATAATCAACGGGGACATTGTCTATCAAGCTGTAGCAGAAGCCTTTGATATGGATTACACTCCTGTGGTGAAATATCTCGTCGACTAATCTTAGACATTCTCATTTCATACAAATCCCTCCGGTGCAAATCGGAGGGATTTTTTTTTTAAGCTTAATCTATAACACTACAGAACCCAACTTGATCAAATGCTCAAAAACCCATTACACGCTTTTATAAAGGCCTCCTTTCTACGGACAGAAATTTCCAATTTCAAATTATCTAAGAGGGTTACATACCCACTTTTAGCATAGCCCTTGACATAGCTTAAATTGATAAGATGAGAATTATGTATCCTAAAAAAGCCATAATCGGTTAAAATTTCTTCAAAATGTTTCAGTGTCTTTGAAACAATATGCTTCTTCCCATCCTTGGTGAAAAGCTCCGTGTAATTCACACTGGCTTCGCATCTGACAATTTCCGATATGTCTAAGAAAGTAAACCCCTCTCTCGACGGAATGCCAATCTTCTTGGGAATATTTGCCGGAGAAAGATGGGCCAGCAAGACATTGATTCTTTCATTGAGCTGTGCTTGTTCTACCTTCTTGAAAGCTTTCTGCAGGGCGTTGTCAAAATCTGCCCGGTCAATGGGTTTGAGCAAATAATCAATGGCAGAAAATCTAAAGGCATCAATGGCGTATTGCTCGTAAGCTGTCGTAAAAATAAGGCAGAAATCCGTAAAGGAGAGAGCAGAAAGAACATCAAAGCCCGTCTTGTCGTGTAGCTGTACATCCAGAAAGACTATATCCGGGCGCTGGCTTGCAATTCCCTTTACAGCTTCATCAGCAGTGTCAAAACATACTGTATTTACTTTATCACCGAAAGATTCCAAAAAAAACAGGATACGGTCAGTACAATGTTGTTCGTCGTCTATTATCGCAATTGTCATCATAGGACTGCTTTAAAAGGCTGTTTGCAGTGGGAGGCTGAGTTCGACTCTTGTACCTGCATTGTGTAATTTATCTATCACCAGAAGCTTACCATTGGCATTATTCTGCTTATTGAGGATTTTTATACGATTCTCCGTAATGGCAACGCCCAGCGATTTTTTTGTTGAGTCGGTCGTATTAACAGTCCTACCTGTCCCATTGTCATCTACACTGCACAAGAGCGTACCATCTTTTTTCTTGAAATCTATGACTATGTGTCCCCGGCTTTTCCTGTCCTTGAATCCATGCCAAATACTGTTTTCTATAAAAGGCTGCAAGATGAGCGGAGGTATAAGTGTATTTTCTGTATTCAGCCCTTCTTCTACATGAATAGCATAGGAAAATCTACCTGGTAATCTTTTGGTTTCGACCTGCAGGTACAATTCAATGAATTTCAAATCTTCACTCAGCGGAATTTCCTTATGCTCCGAGTTTTCAAGGACTGTACGCATCAGCTTGGCAAACTTTGCAAGATAATCCTGGGCAGATTGGTTGTCATTTTTCAACACATAGTCTCCGATGGAATTCAGCGAATTGAAAATAAAGTGCGGATTCATCTGCGATCGAAGTGCCTTTAATTCGGTATCGGAAACCAAAGCCCTGAACTCTGCTTCCTTCTTTTGAGCCAAGGCATCCCGCCGTCTTTTATACAATACAAAGGCCGTGACCAAGGCCATAAGCAAGCCTGCACCACCGGTAATAGCTGCTTTTTTGACGGTAGTCTGCCGCTTTATTTCAGCGATGGCCAAGGCCCGCTCCGTTTCACGTTCTGCTTCTATCAGGGCCTCTTTTTTACCGAAGTCAAACTGCATTTGGCTTCGGACGATTTCCACCTTTTTTTCTTCATTGAAAACCGAGTCCCGAAAAGCGATGTGTAGCTTGTGGTTTTGCAGAGCCAACTCAAAATTGCCGGCTTTTTCATAGCTATCGCTAAGAGCTTTCAGTGTATGGCTTTGCCGCAGAGGTGAACCACTTTTCACAGCTGCATCCAACGCTCTATGCTGTAGCAAAAGCCTATTTCCGGGATTTTCAGCATAGCATTCTGCCCACTCGGAGAGAGCCACAGAGAGGCCGTTGTAATCGTTGGTGGAAGCATACAACTCCACAGCTTCACTAAGGTATCCTTTAGCTTTTACCAATTGGTTCATCCTCAGATAAACCGCACCTATATTGGTCAATTCACCGGCAATTTTTCGGTCGTTGCCAATTTCTTTGTTGATTTTCAGGGATTCTTCATAGTAGGCAAGGGCCTCTTCAGATTTGCCTGTGTGGTCATACAAGGTAGCCAGATTACTAAGTGCATTAGCCTCTCCCTGTTTATTGCCCGAATTTCGGTATATCCCCAATGCCTCCAATTGATATTTCAATGATTGGGAATATTCCTCTGTGTTTTTGTACACTAAGCCGATGTTGCTCAATATACCTGCTTGCAAGGACAGATCAGCACCGGCAATACGTTCGGCTTTTAAAAATACATCCAGCGCTCTCGGGTAATCGTCCAATGCAAGAAACACTACCCCCATGTTGTTCCACTGGTGTTTGAGGCCCATGGAAAAATCCAATTTCTCAAACCACTCGGCAGCTTCTTCGTGATCACGGATGGCAGCCGTGTAGTTGCCTATATTGTAGTGATTGAGGGCACGATTATTCAGCCCTTTGGCGTACTCCAGCATATTACCGGTTTCCTTACGGTAAGCAAGAGACTCGTTGATTGCTTCCATAGCCAGAGAATCCTGACCCAATGCCCAATGGTTGGTTCCTTTCCTGCTGTAGGCGGAGGCCAGTCCATTTAAGTGGCTGAGTTTTTTCGCCAACACAATAGCTTCTTCCGCTGTCTCCAGTCCTTTTTTTGGATTGGCAGAATAATAAGCATAGGATATTTCATTCAGTAAATGGAGCCTTACGGTGTCTTGGGTAGGATGCTTGTCCAGCAGGACGGTAAGTGAATCAATTTCTTTTTGAATGCCTTGAGCATGTGCCCAAATGCAGGCAAGAAGAAGAAAAAATACACATCCTGCTTTCATAGCTTAAAGTTGAACCTCTATGAAGATAAATCTCTTTTAACAAAAAAATGCTGATCTCCATCAAAAAATAACCCAAGACCGTCAGGAAATCAATGGGGGTTTTACAAGTGAAATGAGTAGCGTAACTTTTATTTTAAGTATTTCACTCAACTAAAAATGCGCTATGAATTTTAAAACTATTGACTTTGGCAAGGTGCTGCTGAAGGTGTTAGATCTTATCATCGTAAAGCCGTTCACACTTCCACTAAAAATCTATTACAATTCCTTAAATACGCTATCTGATTCAGGCAGTGCCGGAACTGAAGAATCGGAACTGTCCCCGGATTTCCCCCTCTATACATGGTATGTACGCATCTTTGACGCGCTTATCGCTTTGGTGTATCCAGCAGGGCTTCTGATGGCTATAGGGGCAGGAACGAATTCTTTCACCGGCGGTTTTGCCGGTTTTTTGGGAGTGATATCCATTACCTACTTCCTACCCCTTGCACTCGGCTTTGTTCGTGAATTGGTACAAATCACGCTGAAAATGCTGTTGTACCTCAAGATAATATCCACAAAATGAAGAAATTAATCACACATACACTAGGATGCCTGCTTTTTTGCTTCTTGTACAGCTGTGGTTCTGAGGATTCTATCGAGCCAGAAAGCAACTATTACTTCCGCTTCAAAGTAAACGGCGTTCAAAATAATTATTCGGAAACCGTCAACCAATCCATAACCTTTCAAGGATGGAGTTGGTCTGATCTTTCTTTGGATAACGGGCTGTTGGATACACGAGTATTTGCAGCCAAAAGCATCAATGACGGAGGAAAAAATTCAATTCTATTTGATCTATATCACTCCTCCCCGCTACAAACAAATCATAACTACTCTAATCACGGCACGTCAGCAATGGTTGATCCCGAATTTTTAGTGCTGGGTATTTATGACGAAAACGGAACTATGTTTTACACAGATAATCTAGGTTGGAACAAATACAACGGCGGGGTGAACGATGCCACAATACGTTTTAACGAAATAACCGAGAATAGCCTAAAGGGAACATTTTCCGGAACCTTGTATTCTACAAAAGACATAGGGGAAAACTTAAGTATTACAGAGGGCGAGTTTCATGTGCGCCTCGCCGGCTTCTGACACTTTAAAAGCAGGGTAAATCAGCATCTGAAAGTAGTATAACAAAATCCTAAAAACGCGACTAGCATGAAATCTCTAAAGTTATTTATCACTCTCTTTGCATTGTCACCTCTCCTGGCCTTTGCACAGGAATTTGAAAAAGGAGACAAAGTAGTTTCCTTCGGTATTGGTCTGGGAAGCAGTATCGGCAACTACAGCACCTCCAGCCAGTTGCCAGCCCTAAGTGCGCAGTATGAACAGGGAGTGTGGGATATAGGTGGACCGGGGGTAATCAGTTTGGGCGGCTACATCGGCTATAAAGCCTTTAAATATGACTATTCCTCATCATCGTACAGTTATGAACAGAAATGGGATTATATCCTGCTCGGAGTGCGTAGTGCTTATCACTGGAACGGCCACAACGTGGACAAGCTCGATTTGTATGGAGGGTTGATGCTGGGCTACTATCTACTCAACTATTCTTATTCAGACAGCAATGGAAGTTCCACGGGTGGAGACAGCTACAGTAATACCGGGGGACTAAGCCTCTATCTGGGAAGCCGCTACTACTTTACAGGGAATCTTGCGGCGTTTGCTGAAGCCGGCTACGGAGTGGCCTATCTTAACATAGGAGTTGCATTAAAATTATAATGGTGAAGACAGATTTTTATTCTGATTGCCATGTCATCATTTCCCCACAGCAAATAATATCAGCCGGATGCCAAAACCTATCATTGCCACTCCCACGGCCTTGTTAAGCCAAAACATAAACTTCGGGGTAACGAATTGAGACAGTCTCTTGGCTATATAGGCTTTTGTCAAATCTATAGAGAAAACTGTGAGAAGGATCCCCGTAAAATAAAGCCACACATCCAGTGAACCGAATGATTCCTTCAGATGCACTAGGCTGGCAATGGAAATCCAGAAAAGCAGCACAAAGGGATTAATTCCATTGATACTGAATCCTTTGAAGAAAGCACTCCTTTTCTTGGCTCTCCGTACTTCTTCCACACTTAGTTCAGGTTTGGCAGTTTGCCTTTTTACCAAATAGCTAATGCCAAATCCTATTAAAATAGCTCCACCCACATACCCCAAAACCGATTCAAAGTAAGTTGCGGTAGCCAAAAATTTTATCCCGAAAAAAGTAAGTACTACGTAAAGTGTATCGCTGCATAGAATACCCAAAGCGACCATGGTGGCATATCGGAAGCCGTTTTCCAAACTACTTTGGATCAATGTGAAAAACACAGGACCGATCATAGCTGAAAGCAAAAGTCCCATGCTGACCCCTTCCAGCAAAGCTTGATTCACAGCTCTATGTTATTTTTGGCTAGGAATGTCTGCCAGCTTGCGGCCTTTTCTCCTTTCAGCACTCGTGGAAATTTGTATTGTCCCCCCTCTTTTCCTTGCTCTTTCAGCCAGTCATAAAACAGGGAAGACGGCAATACTGTGACTTTGACTTTCTTTAAAGCATGATTTCTCTCCACCGCATAGTCATCATTCAGCACTTTGAGATGCTTGTCTATAGTCTTCCTCAGCATAGAGCTTTTGATAGTATCACCCGAACCGATAAACCAATGATGGGCAAAAAGACTTCCGTGAGGGACTCCCAAAACGGTAAACTCACGGATATTCATATCATGCTCCTCAGCGGTGAGTTCAATCGCCTTGTTCATATTGTCCACCGAAAGATGTTCTCCACAGAGACTTAGAAAATGCTTTGTCCTACCTGAAATAATAATTTCAGATTCTTCCTTGGATATAAAGCGGACAACATCCCCGATGAGATATCTCCAGGCTCCGGCGCAAGTACTGATCAGCAGCGCATAATCCTTCCCCTCTTCTATTTCATCTATTTTGAGGGTTTTTACCTCTGTCCGAAGATTCCCGTCTTCATCAAAATTCTCCTCATTGAATGGTATGAACTCATGAAAAATTCCATTATTAAGAACTAGTCGCATGGATTTCCGATTTGGCAGAGCCTGAAAAGCCAAAAATCCTTCTGAAGCCAAGTAAGTCTCCAGATATAGCAATGGCCGGCCTAGAAGTTTTTCAAAGCCCTTCTTATATGGCTCAAAAGAAACCCCTCCATGAACGAAAATTTGAAGATTTGGCCAGATCTCATGAATGTTATTTAGCTGGTACCGTTCAATTATCTTCTCTATCAGTATCTGCAGCCAAGCGGGCACACCTACAATAATACCGATGTCCCAAGATGCTGCTTTATCTACTATCTGATCCAATTTATCTCCCCAATTTTTGCTACGCGCAATTTTCTTACCCGGCTTGTAGAAGCGCTGGAACCAAATAGGCAGTCTTCCTGTGGTAATCCCGCTCAGATCTCCTGAGAAATAGGTACCGTTAAACTCCAAATCCGTACTTCCGCCCAGCATCAGTATGCCTTTAGTCAAAAGAGAAGCGGGCAGATCATACTTGGATAGGGATAGGATCTGACGAACGCCGGTTCTGCGGATAGCTTTCACCATATCCTTGGTAATCGGAATGAATTTGGAAGTAGCTCCGGATGTCCCGCTGCTCAGTGCGAAATGTCTCACAGGACCGGGCCAAGTGACATTTGATTTCCCTTCGAGCAATTTGTACCACCATTCATCATGAATGCGGTTATAATCATATATAGGCACCTGGGACTTGTATCGCTCATAAAATTCATTCTCTCCCCAGCGAAAACCTTTCAGGATTTTAGGAAAGTCATACTTTCTGCCAATTTCCGTTTCAGCTGCCTGAATCAATAATTTCTTCAACTCCTGACGTTGGAGTTCCAATGGATGAGAGTATTCTTGCTCTATGCTCTCTCTGAGGCGAATGCCTTTTTTTAGCAAAGTACTAATGATCGCCATATCTTTGTTTTGGGCCTTTTGAAAAAAGTAACGCATAAAAATAGAAAATGGACATCAAAGCCAACCTTGAAGCAGTAAAAAAAACTTTCGGAACTAGTGAATGCCTGCTGGTAGCCGTAAGCAAAACCAAGCCTCTTGAAGATTTAAAGACTGCCTATGCAGCTGGGATTCGGGATTTTGGAGAAAATAAAGTACAGGAACTCCAGGCCAAACAACCGGAAATGCCAGCTGATGTCCGTTGGCATATGATCGGACACCTGCAAAGCAACAAAGTTAAGTTTATTGCACCTTTCGTACATCTGATTCATGGGGTGGATTCCTTCAAACTTCTTAGGGAAATCAATAAGCAAGGAAAAAAAATAGACAGGAAAATCAATGTGCTCCTGCAGATTCACATTGCTGAAGAAGAGACCAAATTCGGTTTTGACAGGGAAGAATTGGATAAGATGCTTTCCGATCCTGATTTTACAGACCTCTCTCATATAGTAATTAAAGGGCTGATGGGAATGGCGACCTTCACTGAGAACGAAGATCAGGTAAGAAAGGAATTCAGAAATCTCAAGGCTCTTTTCGAGGAATTAAAAAGCCTTCAACTACCCTCTTTCGTGCAACTCGAAGAAATCTCCATGGGAATGAGCGGAGACTACCTGATCGCTCAGGAAGAAGGGAGTACGATGGTGCGGATTGGCTCGGCAATCTTCGGGGGAAGGAGTTAATTGATTTGTAAAGAGATGTCCGAATGATAGCTTTTGATCTATTACCGGCGTTTTTCAGCATGTCCTACTTATTCAGTCAGGGGTAAGTTAGATTTCAACTTGCTCCTCTTCTGGCTATACTTTCTTGAAACTTTAATGTAGTTAAACCTGAAATCGTCGTAGAACAAACTAATCAGTAAAACCAGCGCTGCTATCAGCAATGTATTTAATCCCAAGTGAACTTCAGAGTATAAAAATCCACCTACTAGTCCTCCCAAAAAAAAGAAGATAATAATAAATAATCTCAGCTTTATCGTCTTAAATAGCCTCTCTTTCTTAGGATGTGCTTTTGGGAAAAACAGCTGGGAAATTTCAATTCCCAAATCTGTAAACAGTCCCGTTAAGTGGGTTGTTCTCACAATAGCGTTTGAAATCTTAGTTACATAGGAATTTTGCATACCCATGGCAAAAAGAAGTAAACACGCAATCAAATCAGGATGGTCTGCCTCAACAACATCCGTAAACAATGCAATTGCTATTAGGAGCATGCATTGAATTATCCCCGGTAAAACATAGACATTTAACCTCCTGTTTTCCCGGAATTTTTCAATCAGCAGACTTGCAAAAAATGACCCCAGAAAAAAAGACAGTATGTAAACAAAATAAATGGTGCCTCTCCAAAACTCAAGGTTTGCCAAGTCATTAATGAAGAGCGCAAAATGCCCTGTCACATTAGTGGTCAGTTGCTTAAATGCCAGAAACCCGGTGACATTTACTATTCCTGCCACAAAAGAAAGTACCGAAGCAAGATGAAGATTATGCTGAAAAGTTCTGCTCTTACCTTGGTGTCTAAACATTCCTTCTTTTTGGTTAACTCTCCATAAAATTGTTTCTGACTGATCCGGTATAAGGAACGTAGATCAGACATTACGGCTGCGAATTTACCGTTTAATATGCTTAAATGATTATTTAAGCCCACATAAAATAACTATTACGCAAAATAACAGATGGATTTAAGGCTTATAAGATCAATCTAAATCTTATGACAGGGAATCCAAGTATTTAGTTTTTGACCGGAAAAAAAGCACTATATCCTACACACAACCTCCGCTCCTCCTTTTCTTTTACTCAAATCAGCGGCCTCCATAAAAGCATAAATCTCCAAGGTTTCTTTATAATCCACCGGGGAGATTTTAGTCCTGAAAAAAAGCGCGATTTCCTTAGCCAATCCTTCGTATCCATCAAACGGACCCAGATTAAGATTTCCCTCAGTTCCAAAGGCTGTTCCTCCATAATCGTGAATACCATTACGCATTCCCCTGAACGTGCCTATTCTCCCATCTTTCCATTTTCCCACGACCAAGTCCACTTCCGGTGAGCTTATCCTCTGCACCGACTTACAGCCGGGCCCCATTACGGAAAACAGAATTTCTACCCCATGAATCCCGTACCAAAATAAGTCAGTATGGCTTGGTTCAGTTTCAGCCGGGCTGAACGCATCACAGCCTAAGACTTTGCCTATTTTATCCTCATTCCTGACAGCATTTACATTGCTCTGATACCTCAGGGAGGAAGCTGAAAAGACCGGAATCCCCTCATCGATTGCCTCCTCATAAATTTTCTTCACATCATCATAACGTGCAGCAACAGGCTTATCAATAAAAACAGGTTTTTTTGCCTTGAAAACTTTCCTTGCTTGTTCTAAGTGCATTGTCCCATCGTTTGTTTCCAGCAGCACCACATCTACTTCTTCGAGAAGTTCCTCGATTGAGTTGGCGATAGTGACACCCCACTCACGAACTTCCTCGATATAACCGGGTATCCTTTCCACACTGGATGAGATATCCCTGCTGCCAAAGGGATATGCTGATACCACTCTAAATCCTTCAAACTCTTTTTTTGGAGCAGTTGCATTAAATAATTTCGTGAAAGCCACTGAATGCGAAGTGTCCAGACCAATGATACCGATCCTGACGGGCTTCTCTTCAAATGGAAGCGCTGCGGAGAAATTGACACTCGCTCCAACTCCCAAAACAGCAGTTTTTTTTATGAATTTTCTTCTGGAGAAATGCATGTGGATTATTATCTAAATGGTTAAAAAAGGAAAATGATTATCCTCAAAGATGTCAGTAGCTTTATTGGCTGGAAGACCGATGACGGATGACCGAAGTGGCCTTGACCTAGTGTTTTCCGAATCCTATGATGCTTTTATTGTTTTACTGGTAGAAAAGCGGATACACATAAAAAGGAAATAAAGTTACCATCAATAACATTATTTCCTTATAAATTTCATGGCTTAAACGACCATAGATCCGTCCCCCTTCTGAAGAATAGTGTCCCTGCCTCATCCATCACCAGCAAGCCCGCTTCATTGGAAAGCTCCGTAAATGACAATGTCAGCGGATCAATCCTGAACAACTTCTTATTGTCCGTCCCATAAATATTTCCATCCGGGTGCAATACCAAAAAAGCGCTTCTCCAGATATGGCTCTTAAACTCCGGGAAATCATATAAGCGATGTGTATCTACCACTTTCTTTTGAATCGGATCAAACCTGAAAAGCGTACCATCCCCCATTCCCCAGATATTACCATCAGGGCCTTTTATTAAACCGGTCAATGCAGAAGCACCCGGTACCGGAACAAGCTGAAAGAGAGTCTCCCCTGTCTCCGCATCCCAACCTGCCAGTACAGCTTCCTCTGTGGTAGGTTTCACACCCAATCCTCCGGAAATGGTGGTACCCACTAACAGGTATTCCCCTGCATCGCACAATCCTGCTATCGCCTGGGACTCCACGGGGCTACTATGACTGTGGAGTTGATTGCTGATCAGGTCAAAGGTGACCAGGGCTCCACCCAATTTACCGTATTCCGGAATCATCCCAAACACCATCTTATTTTTTGCAGGGAGGCTTACATGGGCAAAGGCTCTGCTTTGATCAGGTATTTGCCCAAGTTTCTCCGGGTTGCCTTGCTTTGGATCCCAAGGATTCTTGGTATCGTACACATAAAATTTGCCTTTGGGATAAACTCCAAAGAAAATCCTGTCCCCCTGAAAAGACATTCCTTCCGTCTGATCCAATCCCGGCAAAAAGGCATGTGCACCCGTCAGGGGATCAAATGTGGCATTTCCACCGGCCAAGTACCCTCCGGACCAAATTTTACCATCCGGGCCATAAAGTAAAGACTGGATTGGAATAGGCTGCCCCGGCACCTTAAGCTTGTTTTTTTCGAGTTGTCCGCTCGCCGGATCATACTTGACCAAATTCGCCCCGGAAGTCAATAAATAAACACTCCCGTCCTTTCCTACCTTAAAGGCATTCGCCGTCCCCACTTCTTCTCCCAAGACTTCCGAACTTGATTCGGGGTAGGCTGGATCAAAACGCTTCAGAGAAGAACCTGAGGTGTAAAAAACCCCATCTCCACCGGGAAGCCCAACAATAGAACGCATATCCATTTTCTCTATTTCCTGTTCGAACTCCCCTGTCTTCAGATTATAAACGAGCGTAACACTGCCATTCGTGAGCAGGATAAACAGACGGTCATTCCCGTCTATTCCCGGCACCACTTCCAGTCCATAGACGAATTCATAGTTCTTGTATTTTTCCGGTAGAAGCTCCCGCTTTTCTCCTGTCCTCGGATTGATTTCAATCAAATGAGCCCGTGATCCCACCCCTGCGTACAGCATGTCTGCTTTGGGATAGTAAGCAATACTCCGCACATAGTTTTCACTTGCTACCAAAGGGCCTTTCCCTACGTCTGAAAAACCGTCATCAGGATGATACCTAAATACCCTACAACCTGGATATGTGGCTCCGAAGACCTCACCATCCTTGCCCGCTGTCATATTCCAAAGGTAAGTTTCACCCTCCAACGCTATCCCCAAGTCCTTTACTTCCTGCGTGCCGGGCACATGGGAAAATATCGTCCCATCCGCTCCGGGGATATAAAGCGTCCCATCTGAAGACTGTGCCATATCCCAAACCCCGTCTGCTTCCCCCAGCGGAAGATCCACTTGTAGGGATTTTGTATCAAGATCATAAGCGAGCAGATGAGCCGGTTCTCCCCTGACCACGGTATAGATCAGCTCCGAACCATTTTTGTCCTCAACAAAAACACTTCCCTGAATCATGGAGGCGAACAATTGCGGGCCATGATTTTTGAATTGTGCCGTATCTACCTGAGAAAAGCCACTGGAGCAATTGATCAAGCAGCTAATACCTACTGCAAGTTTTAAAAGAGATTTCATCTGTTTAGCCTCTATCGTTTTTTAAGAACTCCCTGACAAATAAATCATCGTTCAGATCGGGATAGTCCTGATACACACGTTGTATTTCTTCCAGCTGCCCTTCCGAAAGTACCTCGTTTGGATTCAGACAATGAATGCTGCCAAGCAAATCCTGATTTTTCAACATCGTGTGCATTCCCGGAATACAGCCATGAAACAGATGCGCAGGGTCAAACATCGCCGCATTTACATCCGTGATTTCCACGCCCTTGGACAGGAGTCTTGCCCAATCAGCGGCAGTCCCCCGGGACTTGCAGTGCTTCACTTCTTCCAGCAGCTGTACTGCCTTATGCGTCCAGACCGCCCAGTGCCCCAACAGTCCACCGACAAACTCTTTCTCAACGATCTTCCCTTCCACATTAAAGCGATAGTTCGTAAGTAGATCAGCCACAATATTGTCGTCATTTCCCGTGTACATGGCGATTACCTCCGCACGGGAACTAGTACAGACTGCACGCATCACGTCCAGCGTTTGGTAGCGGTTAAAAGAAGCACATTTGATGGCTTCTACATTTTCTATTTCAGCGAACTGTCTCCAGAAGTCATAACTAAAAATCCTGCCCCCTACAGAGGGCTGCAGGTAAAAGCCGAAAACCGGAATCACAGCAGCCACTTCCTTCACTCTGGACAATATTTCCTGCTCTGTCCATCCCTTTAATCCACCCATGCTGAGTAAGCCCATATCATACCCATAATTTACCGCGAGTGTTGCTTCTGAAACTGCCTGGGCTGTATCTCCACAGATTCCGGCAATCTTAAGATAGGGACGATCCAAGTCTGCGGAAACAATTTCTTCGGATGCCCATTTCAATACCGTTTCGTATAGGTTGTGCTGCGGCTCCCGAATTTCGAATTGGGTGGAGTGCACCCCAACAGCAACCCCGCCTGCTCCACTGGCGGCATAGTACCTGGTGAGTTTTCTTTGCCTTTTCTCATCTATAGTTCTATCCTCTTTCAAAGCCAAAGGATGTGCAGGGATTACTGTACCCAGCATCAGATGTTGCTTTAATTCCTTATCAAGTAATTTCATCAAAACTTCCCTCCTCTCTCTTGAAAATGGGTGGGTTTTCCGAAGTCATCCCCTCCTTGCAACAGCCAGCTTGCGGTTATTTCAATGATTTCTCTTGGAGTCACTTTGGGGTATCCAAAAAGGCGATGGCATTCCGAGGCATTATTCAATAAGGCCGTCCCCGCAGGCTCATTGACGAATTTGGGACGCTTGTTGAAAAGTGTACCAAACTGTGAGGCAATCCAACGCACGGATAAGATTTCCGGACCGGTGACATTGAGCAATTTTGCCGGTGAGCTTGTATGAAGAAGTGACCGCAAGGCTATTTCATTGGCATCTTTCTGCCAGATCACATTGACATTTTCGGTACTTAAATCAATCTCCTTTTCGTGCAGCACTGATTTAGCCAGTTCCAGCATAATTCCATACCGAAAGTCCACGGCATAGTTCAGTCTGTAAATAAGCATGGGCGTTTGATTGGCTTTGGAGAAATACTCAAATATTCTTTCCCTTCCCAAGCAGGACTGGGCATATTCCCCTAAGGGCTCAGGCACGGTTTGTTCCGTCGCTCCTCCCGAAGTTACTGGAACATAAGGCAGCACATTTCCGGAGGAAAACACCACCAGATTGGAGTTTTTGAACTTCTCGGCAACCCTACCCGGCAAATATGTATTCATGGCCCAAGTGAACCCTTCATTCCCGGTAGTGCCGAATTTATTTCCTGCCAGGTATATAATATTGGCTACCTGAGGCAAACTTTGCAGCTCGGTATCATCCAGAAGATCGCAGGTGATGGTTTCTACCCCCACCTCTTCCAAAGCAATCTTTGACTTGCTATCCGAAAATCTGGAGACCCCATATACCCGTTTGGACAGTCCGGCGGCTTTAATGGAATCTACAGCCAGCTTACCCATGCTCGGCCCCATTTTCCCGCCTATACCCAGCAGCATAATGTCCCCCTCTATCCGGGACATATCCGCAATCAAAGCTTCCGATGGAACGGTCAATTCCTGTTCTAATGCTTCTAAATTTGTCATTGCTATCGATTAGTTGTTCTAAATTCTATTTGATAAAAAGCTCATTGAAGTTCCATACTGCAAGAGCCACCAAAAGCACCAAGCCTATCGCCCCAGTGACTTTTGAAAAAGTGGAGTTCACCCGCTCTCCCATCAATTGCTTGTCATTTGCTACCACATACATGGCAACGCCTATAAATGGAACAAGAAAAATTGTAACACTTTGGGCGAAGATGATCAGTTCTAAAGGGAGCTTTCCAAAGCACAGAGAGATAGCTGCCCCACATGCCATTACCAAGGCTATCAAACCTCTGACTTTCCCCGAACTCAAGCCGCTTCCAAATCCCATGGCATCTCCCAATAAACTTCCTCCTACCGTCGCATTACCGATAAGAGAAGAGAATGAGGCTCCAAAAAGTCCCGCTAGAAACAAATAAGCGGCAGCCGAGCCAAATAAGGGCTCAAGCGCTTTGGACATTTCAGAAGCGGAGTTCACCTGAATTCCCTGTGGATTCAAAACCGCTGCTGCACAGATGATGACCACCGCACTCATCACTCCCAAAATGAGAATGCCTGTAATACTGGTATTGTTATCGGGCTTATCTGTCTTGGTTTTATTTCTCTCCTGAACCAAGTATGACTGGTAAAACGCCCCGACAATTGAAAAGCAGGAGGCTACGAAGGCTATTAAAATCGCCTCAGAGCCGGCAGGAATGCTTGGCACAAAGCCTGAGGTAATTTGGGTGAAGTCAGGTTTGATAAGCACCAATGTGGTCATGAAAGACAGTAGCATCAATGCAACAAGGGTAATCATCAGTTTTTCCAGTGTTTTATAGAAACTCCTAAAAAACAACAGGCTCATTCCTGCCAGGTTAAATACCAAAACCCAAATCCAGCTGTCAGTATGTGTAGCTTCAGCCACGGCAATCCCAACACCAATTGAATTGCCGGCCTGAAAAGAGGTAGTTACCAGAAAAACCCCCATTCCTATAATGATTCCTACAGTTCTTCCCCACTTTTGTCTGATCTGGGTAAGCAAGGTAAGTGAACTGCTAAGTCCTATTCTCGCTCCCATATCCGTAAACACAAGCATAAAAAAAATCGCCACTACTACCAGCCATAGTGTATCATAACCATATACAGCCCCCAGCTTGGAGGTAATCGTCATCTTACTCGGGCCAAAGACCAAGGCTGCGGTAATTATTCCGGGCCCAAGACTCTTCAGTGCCTGCTTAAGTTTATTTTGTTCTATACTCATCTGCTTTGTTTGATTAAGTCATGGGAAATACTAGTTGGACTACTTGCCCATTCATCTCTGATATAGTTGAGGATTTCAGCAACTTCACTATCGCTCAGAAAAGCAAAACTTGGCATCTGCTGCCCACTTTCTGATCTTCCGGATCCTTTAAGCACCACATCGATCAACTTAGCGGGATCTCCATTAATCAATCCCGATGCTTTTAAAGAGGGAAACACATCCCGTACGCCCGCCCCATCTTCCTTATGACAAGAAGCACAATAGCTGAGGTACAGATCCTTTCCGTTCTGAGCTAGAGCCTGCTGTGCATTTACAGGGATTAATGGAGTCGAAGACACTTCATTGGCAGGGCTGATTTTTAATACCTTATCATCTCCGTCCAGCGGAAATCCAGGCTGGGGATTCCAGTCCAGGTTACTGGTGCTCAGGTAGATTTCGCCATGGGCACCGGATACTACATCACGAAGTCTTCCGTAGTGGTTTTCAAAGAGTATTTCTTCGCCTGTAATTTCGTCCCCGGTCCCATTCAGAAATAGAATCCGCAGGCTTTTGCCTTTAAGGGTTGTCAACAGCAAAGAATTACGCCATTCAGGAATAGCAGAAGAACCATAATAGGTAATGCCTGAGGGAGCAATAACAGGTGTCCATGATCTTAAGGGCTCCAACGTATTGTTGTTTTCGGCAAAATCCCGCTCATTTTCGAGGTCATGTTTACCTTCTATGTGAGGCCAGCCATAATTTCCTCCTTTTTGGATCAAGTTTACTTCATCCTCGATCGCATCTCCATGCTCGGAGGTATACAGGAACCCCTTTGACGAAAAAGCAAGTCCCTGCATATTTCTAAATCCCAATGCCCAGACATAGCTTTCAGGATCCGGATTATCTTCCGGAATACTTCCATCTTCATTCATCCTGAGAATTTTCCCGTTCAGGATCCGGGCATCTTGGGCATAAGTAAAGTCATGTACATCACCTGTAGCCCAATACAGCTTTCCATCGGGACCAAAAGCCAATCTTGACCCATTATGGGATGTTCCCCCTTCAATTTCAAGCAAAGGAAAAGGCTGAACCAAAGAATCACTTTCGTAGGTATAGCGAACAAGACGGCTAATAATCCCGCTGTCGCTTCTCGCAGTGTAGTTGAGATACACATAGGGGAATTTCTTAAAGTCCTTATGTACTGCCATTCCCAACAGACCCGAAGTACGTTCTTGCCAGACATCCGATAACTGTAGAAGGTTTTGTTGGGCTCCCGTTTCCGGATTCACCCGGGACACTTTCCCTTTTTGCTCGGCGACCCAGAGAAACCCCGTATCATCCATCTCTAAATCCCACGGAACTTCCAGACCCGATGCCAACACCTCCACTTTTAGTCTTGATTCATCCAGTAGAACACTGTCGAGCCGCTTCAAGGAATACCTATTTTGCTGCTCACAGCCAAGTATCGATACCAGTATCAACAAGGCTCCCAGATGTTTTCCTTTACTTATCATCATGAGCTGAGATTAATTCAGGCTTTGCAAATTGCCCTTCCATTTTTGCAGGCAGCAGGTAGACATTACCCTCCCGGTCACAGAAATAAAGATTTGAAACTGACTTTTCCCGGCCGTGGCCATCTGCCCAGAAAGCATAGAACTCCTCATTTACATGCACCGGCTTTCTGGCGTAAGAGTGATTATATCTACTTTTTTGTGTGAGTTGCTTGCTTGACCAGGTCTTGCCTTGATCCATGCTAGTCCAGAGAACCATCTCTCCTCCGGTGTTAAATTTTTGAGGCCCTGAGGCGGTAGGCCCAATTATTCGCCATATTCCCTGCTCATCAATGTATAGGGAACCCATGTCGTAATTGTTGTCAGAGGAAGTTACAGGCAAAATCTCCCAATCTTCTCCTGTAAATCTGGCGGTAAACCAGTCTCTTGGGCCATTTTCAGGCCCTGCTTCGTACCCCTTAGTGGTGAGGTACAAGATGACAGGTCTGTCTTGACCATCATATTCCAAGTCATTGATGTAAACCAGTAATCCCTCAGTCTGGTAATCTTTAACCAGCGCTTCATTTTGACTGGTTCTCAGCGGAATTTCTATCTTTTGCCCTTTCGCATTTGTCCAGCTTTTACCAAAATCAGCTGTTTGTAGGTAATATAGATTCGTCCTGAAATTGAGGCCATTACCTTCTTTGCGGTAAGGATGGAAATTAAATGAAGTACCCAGTATCTTCCCGGATTGTGCACTAGTCTGATAATGTCCCTCTTCTATGGCAGCGATATCTTTCCATGAGGAATAATGTTCCCCATCCCGGCTGGTCATAAAACCAATCGTTCTTCTTGGCTTATCCGGCTGGTCGGGGATCACTCCTGTCTGATAGTGGGTAAACAAGTTGATAAATCCCTTTTTTGGCTGATACCAACTTTGGAGGTAGGAAAAATTATCCATTTTCACTGCCTCTCCATGCTCAATTTTGTCGGCAAACACCTGTTCAAACTCCGAAATATCGTATGGCCTTTTGCTTTTATGTACATAGGAAGGACTCAAAGTTCCATTTGCCGTGGAGAAAAGCCAGATATAGCCTTCTTTGTCAATGTTCATGACAGGATTATCGTGAGCATTGTCCGTTTCCTTGTCCAACACAATAGTCGGTCTGGGAACCTGCCCTGTACTATGGTCAAAATATGAAATCATGTGATAGAGTGTGTTGCCCCCCGGATCCGCCCCCCCATAGCAAAAAAAAGTCTTGTTTACTTTCTTGGAATAGACTGAAAACGGGTAATGGTTTGCCGGATAAGTAGCCAGCCCTCCGCTGTACTTGTAGACAAACTCATCGTTTGAGGGTTCATTGCTGTACCAGATTCCCCTATAGCCAGTATCCTGTTGGTTAAGAGTAGTTACCGTTTGGGCGAATGAGGTACTATTCGTCATCAGTACTGATAAAAAATAAATAGCCTTCACAAAATGTGTATTAGTTGTCATTTGAATTCTAGATTGATTCCTTCTTTTTTCGAAAGTTTAATACTCAGAGCGTCCAGAAAGTTTTCACAGCGGACACAGCTTAGTGGTAATGGGCAGGATGAACGTCATTCGTCATTGCGAGGAACGAAGCAATCTCTCCCAATGTAGCTAGACCGCCTCTTCTCCCCTCCTACCAATGGCGACATACACGATGCGGATAACTCAAATCATCCACTATCGGGGATGGGGGATGCCGTGTTATCCTGCTTCTCCAGAAGCTGGATATATTTTGCACTTTCATCCCCACTTTGAAATCCACTTCAGGAATACCTTCTCTGTGCCCAAGCCCATTTCATTGTTGAAAAAGAGCCTCCAGCCACCCCGGATATCGGGGTGGTCAGGAAACTTCAATTGTTACGCTATAGATTTATCTAAATCAGTATCCCGGGTTTTGCTCTATCACTCCCGGATTGATGTCTATCTGGCTTTGAGGTATAGGGAATAAGACATGATGGGACTGCATTCCCTTGTCAGACAATACATTCAATGCCTCATCAGTCCTAATCAGATCAAACCATCTGTGCCCTTCAAAGGCTAGTTCCACTCTCCGTTCTTTGGCCACCGCATCCCTGAATTCCTGTTGTGAGGTAATCAGGTATTCAGGACCGGAGGCAGAACTTGTCATCTCAGGGAGCCCTGCTCTTGACCTGATTTGGTTCAGCAGCACAAAAGCTTCTCCATCAGGCTGGAAGGAAATCTCATTAAGCGCTTCTGCATACATCAGCAGTACATCAGCATAGCGCAATACAATCCAATTATTGTCGCTGTCAAGGTAGGCAGCAGGGGTTCCCGAATACTTTAGGATATAGTTATGCATCACTTCATTGCCGTTCAATTGATAAGAAGTAGCCATAGAATATTCCTTTCGAAGGTCATTCTCCCCATACGCGGCATCCATATCTCCTGTAGGGATATTTTGACCCAATGGGTTACCCACAGCTACTACAGCGGTACCTGAACCAATTGGGGCAAATTGATTGGTGAAAGGGCTACCTTCTCCATTTGAGCTGCTACTGAACTGTACTTCAAAGATAGATTCGGCATTATTCTCATTAGTCGGACCAAAAATATCACCATAAGAATCCATCAACCGGTACCCTGTCTGACCTGACGCATCAATAACGTCCTTCAGCTTTTGAGAAGCAGCTTGCCAGTCTTTTCTGGTCAGATATACTTTGCCCAGCAGCGCCATGGCCGCTCCCTTTGTAGCTCTACCCGCTTCAGCGCTAGCATAGCTATAAGGAAGATCAGTTTCAGCGACAGTCAAATCAGCTATAATCTGTGCATAGACTTCCTCTACGGAATTGCGGGTAAACGCATATCCTTGCTCCGGGTTGGTAATCATCTGAAGTACAAGGGGGACATCTCCATAAATCCGTACCAGATTAAAATACAGCAATGCCCGAAGAAATTTAGCTTCGCCCACATAGCGTGCTTTAAGTTCTTCATCCATGGAAACCTCCACGATTTTGTCGATCACAATATTTGCAGCCTGAATTCCCTGATAATGGGCATTCCAGGTTGTGCTACTGATGGAATTAACGGCATCATTGGTGAAGTCATCCACTGCTTGCAGGTTTGCACCGGCATTGGGATTGGTGATTTCGGTATTGTCTGATCTCAATTCTCCGATCACGTGCATGGAAGAATAATAGGTTCCTCCATATTGTAAAGACCCATACACTGCCGTCAAGGCATTTTCCATATCTGAGGCTGTTTTATAAAAATTGGTGCTGTTCTCTTGGGATATGGGAGCCAAATCCAGAAAATCACTGTTGCATGCGCTCATCAGTATCACCAATAAGGCGCAAAGCGAGCTATATTTTAGTATATTTTTCATGAGAATACGTTTAGAAGCCTACATTTAAACCCAACATATATGTCCTTGCCAAAGGATATCCCCCTGCATCCACGCCGGGAACAAGAGGATTTCCGCCCTGGGCGGATACTTCCGGATTGAATCCTTCATACTTAGTAAACGTGTAAGCATTTTGAACCGTGAAATTCAAGCGGGCATTGGAAACTTTTATACGCTCCAACATCTTGGCAGGAAAGGTGTAACCCAACGTGATATTTCTTATTCTTAAGAAAGAACCGTCTTCTACAAACGCAGAGGTCACATTGTTGACAACATTGCTTCCTGCATAAGCATTGAAGTTTCTGTCTATCATTGGACTGGTCCCATCTCCCGGGTCAGCTTCAGATTTCCATCCATTAGCCGTGCTGCTTAGTACATTGTAGGTACCTGCATAATTTCCATAATATCTTCTGGCCAAATTGAGCACTTCAAACCCCTGTACTCCCTGAAGGGTAAAAGAAAAATCGATATTCTTATACGCAAATCTATTGGTCATACCATACGTAAAATCAGGGAAAGGGTCGCCTAGAATTGTTCTGTCTTCTGCATCTATTATACCGTCCCCATTCATATCGGCAAATTTCAATCTTCCCGGAATAGACTGAACAGTACCATCTCCATTCATAACCACCGCACTATTCTCTATATCTTCCTGATTCTGATACACTCCTATCACCTGATAGCCATAGAAGCTTCCAGGCACAGATCCGATTTGAGTAATGTGTGTGGGAGAGGAAGCTGAAGTTGCCTGTCGGGAAATGATTGGAGATCCGTCAGGCCCTAATGCCATGACTTCGATCTGGTTGAATGAAATATTAAAATCTGTAGTCCAACTGAAATCAGACACCAAATTTCTGCTAGTGAGGGTAAATTCTAAACCCTTGTTTTTTATTTCCCCTATGTTCTGAAGCGCATTGGTGTATCCTGTCAAGGTAGGTACAGGAACATTCAGCAAGAGATCTGAAGTTCGTTTGATGTAATAATCAGCAGACAGGTATATCCTATTCCGAAAGACCCCGAACTCCACTCCATAATCCATCTGCCGGTTTTTTTCCCAACCCAAAGCCGAATTTGGGATATTGGTCAGCCTTATACCATTGCTGATGCTTGTACCCAAAGGATAATTTTCTATTCCGGTCAATCCTATTGCTCCGTAATTACTTATAAAGTTATTTCCCGTCAATCCATAACTTGCCCGTAGCCTCAGTTCAGATAGCCATGGAACCTGCTTTAGAAAATTTTCTTCAGATAGCCTCCATCCCAGTGACACCGAAGGAAATGATCCCCAGCGATTGTCCGATCCGAATCTAGAAGAACCGTCTTGACGGAAAGTCGCAGTCAGAAGGTAGCGATCATCGTAGTTGTAGTTTATTCGCGCCAGAAAAGACAGCAAAGACCATTCTTCCTGAGTGTTCAGAGCTTGAGTAATCAGCCCCGCGGCATTTGTGGTTTTAATATTGTCATTGGCATAATTAGTCCCGGTAATCTGGCTGACTTCCAATGTTTCTTTTTGAACTGTGTATCCCAGAACAGCATCAAAGTTATGTTTGCCAAGTGTTTTGCCATAGCTCAAGGTAAATTCCGATAGCCAGTTTACAGTCTGTGCAGTATTATTGGAGCCTACCGCAGGCTTGGTGGGATTAACACTATTGGGGTTGATAATAGAAGAACTGAAAATATCCTCTCTAAAGCTTCTGATATCCGTGCCGACCAATGCTTTAAATTTAAGCTCATCGATCAGTTTCACTTCCGTAAACGCAGTACCCAGTAGTCGTAGGTTCTTTTGTTGGTGAAAATATTCTTTGGCGATTTTCACCGGATTATCTACTTCCGAAGTACCTATACCTAGCCCTGTTATTTGGGTATAATTACCTTCTGCATCATAGGGTGCCAAATGAGGACCTGCGGTGATAGCAGACTGGATTATCCCGCCACCTTGCCAATTCCCTTCGGCCAGTGACTGATTAGAGAAAGTATAGGAAGGAGTAATATTTGCGCCTACTTTTACCCTATCGTTCATCTGCGATTCTACATTTATCCGAAATGAATAGCGCTTGAGGTCGGAATTAATGATTACTCCTTCCTGCTCTAAATATCCACCTGAAACAAAATATTTGGTTTTCTCATTTCCGCCGGAAAAATTCAGCTGATAATCACTCATTCGGGCTGTACGGAATATTTCATCCTGCCAATCAGTACCTCTGCCTAATGCCGACGGATTTTCGAATCCTTCGGGAATCAAATACATGACATTCTGGATACGCTCTGAATTTGGATCAGAAGCTGATCTTCCAGGTCCTGAATTTACCCATGCATTATTTCTTGCTTCATTGACATAGGACGCAAACTCTGATGCATTTAATACATCCAAGGTCTTTTCCACCTGTTGAATACCTGTGTTTACATTAAACTCGATTTTCGCCATCCCTTCTCTGCCGGATTTAGTTGTAATCAGCACTACTCCATTGGATCCCCTTGACCCATAAATAGCAGTGGCAGAAGCATCTTTCAATACCTGTATATTATCTATATCGGCAGGATTAATCGTATTGAGGGGATTGTTTCGCTGATCAAAATCATTGGTGACAGGAAATCCGTCCACGACGTATAGCGGTTCATTTCCGGCACTGAGAGAACCCGCCCCTCTGATACGCACAGAAGATCCTCCTCCGGGAGCTCCCGTCGCCTGGGTGACCACAACCCCTGCCATTTTACCTGCCATGGCTTGGTCTACGCTGACTACGGGTTGGTCTTTGAGTTCCTCAGAGTTTATTGCACTGACTGCGCCCGTTATATCTTTCTTTTTAACAGTCCCATATCCTACTACCACCACTTCATCCAGAGAATTCTCTTCCTCTGTCAGGATCAGGTCAATTACCGTATCTGAACTTACAAGCACCTCATTTCGCTCATACCCAATAAATGAGAATAGCAATGTCTGGCCCGGATTGGCTTCGATGGAGTAGTTTCCGTCCAAATCTGTTACTGTTCCCGTGGTGGTTCCTTTTACCAAAACAGAGACCCCCGGCATAGGTTCTCCGGATGCATCTTTCACAGTTCCCGTGATTCTCTCAGCAAATTCTTCTTTTGCTACTAAGCGGTCAGCCAAATTTGCTTTTCTGACTACACTGATTGCATTGTTGACCTGCTTAAACCTGAGTTCAGTCTGCGTGGCGATGTGATAGAGATGTTTCTCTACACTTTCCGAGTCATTTAGATAAGAAATAGCCGAGTCTAAATCCACAGCAGCGTGTGTGTAGAAAAACTTGAATTCAGTCTTTTTCTCTATTTCATTAAAAAATTGAACCAGTGATCTTGGTTTTTTGTCCAATTTCAGAAAGACTTCATCAATGCTTTTTACTTGAGCTTTAGAGGTATTGGCCAATAAGGGATTGAGAGAAATGCAAAGAATAGCGAGCCCTCTGGCCAGTAGCTTAATAGACATGACTATTAATGGTAATATTTTTTTCATATGTTTGGATGATAAGTTGAAACATGATAATTCCCCAAGACGACAGTATGCAAATCTTGAATTCAGGGGTAGAGTGTTTTAATTTTCGCAGGAGCGTATTCGCAGTACGTTCCTGTTTTTTTGTCCTTAAGTGGATTTTCCCATAGGCCTCTAATTTAGTCTGATTATCACCTTTTTATCTTTTAATTCATAGCTAAAATCCAAGGATTCACCCAGCACAGTCAGGACATTCCGAAGACTTTCATCAGAATCAAAAGTCCCACTGGCAAGCTGTTTCTTCTTATTGCCCTGTACAGTTATTTTCACTCCGTACCACCTTTCTAGCCTGGCAGCCATCTGGTCCACAGTAGTGTTATTGAACTTTAAGACTCCCTTAGTCCACAGAATCATATCTTCTGCCTCAACAGGCATTTTATTCAGTTGGCTATCATTTCTGGACAATACAGATCCTTCTCCAGGATTGAGTTCAATGATATTTTCTGTGTCCAGCTGCTTGAGTTCCACCTTCCCGGTCAACAATGTGACAGCTACTCTACCATCGGTTTCAAATGTGTTTATATTAAAAGAAGTACCCAGTGCTTTGGTCACAATCCCATTAGACTCTACCGTGAAAGGATGCTTAGTATCTTTCGCTACTTCAAAAAATGCCTCACCCTCTAAAGAAATTGATCTATCCAGTTGAAAATTTGCCGGGTAAACAATCTTGCTTTCTGAGTTAAGGTAGACAGTGGAGCCGTCAGGGAGAATAACCTTGGTTTTCTGGCCAGCCGGATTGTATTTGCTGATCATCTTGGTATCCAGCAACTGCTCCTGATCCTGTGTAGTCCTATATTTATCACGATTGACAAAAAAGAGTGTGGAGCAGCCGATAATCAAAAATACCGCTGCTGCTCTCAGCCATGGGCCCCAAGCCTTCTTTTTGTGGTGAGTTTCCCTATGAAGGTACGGACGGGCGTAGTTGGATTTGTTATGATTGAGTTTTTTCCATACCGCTTTATTGTCCCAATTATAGTCTTCTGCTTTTAATTTACTTGACCATAGTTGAATGATCTCTGCAGATAAAAATTCATCAGCTTCCTGGCTTTCCAGAAAATCAAGCAATTCCTGAGCTTCTTCCTGCGAAAGCTTTCCTTCAAAAAAATCATTTATTTTCTTCGTGTAATCCATCATGACTGTGTTCTACTATATATAGCCACAGAAGTGGGGATCTACTCACATAGAGTTCAAAAAAAATTGGAATATTTAAGATTTTCCTTAGAAAGGAGTCGGATCAGCCCTCCAAAAACGAAGCAAGTATTGCTTTTAGACTGATTACCCAAACTCCTGTGGAAACAATCTCCAATTTTGCAAGTCCTTCTTTAAAGGATTTTGTAGCCCTGAAAATTTGGTTTTCCACCGTACGTTTGGAAAGATTGAGTGCCTCGGAAATCTCCGTTATAGACTGATTCTCCAGATGTCTCAACTTGAATATCTGCCGTTGGGCAGGAGGCAGTTTTTCGATTATCTCCAAAGACAGGTTATGAAATTCCGAGTAGATGAGATCACCGTCTGCACTGTAAGAGGAAACCGGCTTCAAAAGTGGAATCTGGTACTCTTTAAAGGCAAAAAAACGCGCTTCCTTCCTTACTTTTTTAATAACCAAAGATCGAAGGATAGCAATCATATAGGCGTTGATAGAAAGCTCAGGATCCAACTTCTGCCTATTTTTCCAGATTCTCAGAAAGACTTCCTGTACCACCCCTTCGGCATCTTCATGCCCAAGTCTCATCTTTCTGGATATAGCATAAATTTTCCCGGAAAACAATCCGTATAGTTTCTCAAAGCATGCCTCATCACCTTGGACAAGCCCGTTCACTACCTGTTTCAAAAAGGGAGAATCTATTGCTTCCAAAATCGGATTACCTTAATTAAATGCTACTAGTAAAGAATGTTGAGCAGTCGTGACTACCTATTTTCAACACCTAATTATATGATAATAATCTTTGAAAGACAAAAATCGGTTAATATTCAACCCATTCAGGTTAAATTATAATGAAATTTTGTATTAAAAACCAATTTAAGATTTAAGCCCTTCCAAGTTGTCTAAGCATCGTAATATGATCCCATAGAGCCGCTACAAATGTTTTTTTTACCATATACGGCACTTTGTATTCCCTGGCAGTTTGGGACACAATCAAGGATAATTCACGGTAATGTATATGGCAGATATTTGGAAACAGATGGTGCTCTACCTGAAAATTCAGTCCCCCTATTAGCCAAGAGAAAACTTTACTCTTAGGTGAATAATTACTTGTGGTGGCCAGCTGATGTACTGTCCAATCATTGGCAATAAGCCCATCCTTATCAGCCTTTGGAAAAACTGCATCGGGTATAATATGGGCTGTCTGAAAGACTAAGCTTATACAGATACCCGTGACAAAGTGCATACTGAAAAATGCCAATACAATAATCCATGCCGGCAGTGGCACCATAATCAAGGGCAGCACCAGCGCATATGAGTAATAGAGAAGTTTCCATCCCGTGATTTTCAACAGTTCTTTGCCAAATTCACCTTCCTTGTTGAAAAACCCCATATCCCTGTATCTTTTAACTCTTACAAAATCCTTCATAGTAATCCATGATACGGTAGAAAGGCCATAGAAGAACCAGATGTAGAGGTATTGAAACCGATGAATCCAATAGCGCTTGGCATTTGGAGAAAAGCGCAAGAAAAATGGCGCATTGATATCATCATCCCCTTCATCTACATTGGTATAGGTATGGTGGAGTACGTTATGCTGTATTCTCCATACACTTGCATTGGCCCCTATGAGATTCATGGTATATCCCACAAACTTATTCACCTGCTTACTCTTAGAATAAGATCCATGAATGGCATCATGCATTACCCCCATGCCCACTCCAGCCATCCCAAGACCACTGGTGATGTAAAACGCAAATATAAGCGCAGGGCTGGAAATCAATCCCGTGCTCATAATAATCAAGGGAACAAAGAATACCGAAAGCATAATAATGGTCTTGATCACCATGCTCCTATCTCCATAGATGGAAGTATTCGTCCCTTTGAAATATGCATTTACTCTATTTCGTAAAGTTTTTGAGAATTCTGAACTTCCCGATTTGTCAAATTTTAAATTTTTCATTGGTACTGTTTGTTATGTTACTTTTCCCATCCTTATCGGATGAGCGAATGCTCAGCCTTTGCTCTACTCAATAAGTCTGCAATTCTGCAAATAGCAATTGCAGCTCATCTTTGGTCTTTTTGAGTTTTTGAGAGAGTTTTTCGAGCATTCCTTCCCGTTGTCCTTCCTGAAACTCAAAATCAGCATCGTTTAAAATCGAATACCTCTGTTTGAGCATTACTTTTTGTTCCCTCCAGCTTCTTGTGATATTCATGGTATTTGTTCATTAATTGCTAAGTGATTACTTCAATCGGATCGAAGGAAGACTCCTTTGATGCTAGATTACCGTTCTGAGGAAGAAAATAGGTGTCAATTATCGTTGGGTTGGATTTATTGCGTGAGGCCTCTAAATCCAGTTTCTAAACTATTCAATGCCTCCATGCTCAAATTCGCCAATGACAGGATTGGAGGCTATCATTTGTGTAGTCATCAGCTGTTTATTTTTCTATCTATTGATTAACAATTCTCTTTCGAAAAGAGCTAATTCCTTTTTCATAGGAAAGTCAGCAAACGTACAGTAGTAGATTCCTGCATAATACTTCCTAATGATCAACTTGGTCTCAGGGTTTTTCTTATCATACACCAAATCACCTACCTCGAAATTACTGCCTTGTTGTAAGTCCATTATTTCTTAGGTTTTGAGTTTAAATGCTAACATCCTCATACCCACTTTTGATTACTGTGGACAACATTTTAAACTTGCTATTTGCCGTAATACGGTTCTTTGAGTGAGCAGGAATTATGATCAACTCACCCGCTTCTACCATATTCGATTTCTCTTCGATGATTATCTCAGCAATTCCATCAAGTATCTGTATGAGGTTGTCGAATGGAGATGATTTCGTCATCATCCCTTCTCCCGCATCAAATGATGAAACAGTAACCGTTCCGGTTTGCTTTGTCAAAATGGATCTAATTACCACTGATCCCGGCACATACTCGACTGAATCGATCAGCCTATGTGGAGTGGATTTCTCAAACTCTGCCTTTACCATAGTTAATTATCAAAGGGTGAAAACACCAAATACCTTAATCATCACTTCCTTTATCTTTCTTCTTTGCGGCTTTAGCAGCTCTTTTTTCTTTTAAATTTTTGGACGGGGCAGTTTTATCAGATTTGCTTTTACCTTCTTTTTCTTTAGACATGATCTTGTTTTTAGTGCTAATTAAGACTTCTAGTCCTATTTCCAAAAGTCTCATAAATCAAGTTGGAATGTGTTACACTAGACCGGCTAAAGCTTACATAAATCCCACATCTTAGGCAAGATGGGGTATAATCACCTCATTAACCGTTATTTTATATTGGGTTGAGTGAAATGCTTTCAGCATGAAAAATCAGCCTTTCAATTTTAGGTATTGAATCCTAAGCACCACATGAAATCAGGTATTATTATTAACTATGCGAGATCCCACCTGTCTAAAATACGGTATGCAGATCACGATTTTCAGAACAGGTTATAGCCTTTATATATCCTCGAGATTTTGCTTACGCTTATCTTTCAATTGCTTATAAAATGTAGGAGTAAGACCCGTAATTTTCTTGAATTGATTGGATAAATGTGCCACACTACTGTAATGCAGCCTGTAAGCAATTTCAGTCAAAGTCAGCTCATCATAGATCAGCAGTTCTTTTGCCCGCTCAATTTTATGAATGATGATAAACTGCTGAATGGTTAAGCCTTTCACTTCAGAGAAAATATTGGCCAAATAAGTATAGTCATACCCCAATTTTTCGCTGATATAATCAGAATAATTCAATTTGGGCAACTCCTCAGAGTAATGAATCATCTCGATGATGAGGTTTTTGATGCTCTCAATAATGATACTTCTCTTGTCATCCAATAGGTGCAATCCTGATTTTAACAAGTTCCTTTTTAACAAGGCTCTTTGTTCCGGACTGATATTTTCAAGAATTTCTACTACTCCCAGGTCAACCATTACATGATGAAGTCCCAGATTTTTCAATTCTTCCTTGACCATCATTTTGCAGCGCAAACTGACCATGTATTTGATGTATAGCTTCATGAGTTGGGAAATGAATTCAATTCGGAATTGACAGAGGCAAAGAACAATCGAAATCCCATTTCTGAGAGATAAATGAGTCGAATTAGGTTCTAAGGCTTAGGATGCCAAGTTACCCATTAAATATAAAAAAGCATCCATTACTACTTATTCACAAGACAAGTGAAAAAAAATTCCCCTAATGGAATACGCTTTTCTAAATAAGCAGTTGCCTGTTTATAGAAGATGAGGGATAACACTGAACTGTATTATCCTCAGTGCACCCTGAGGTTTTAAAAACTGCATAAAAAAATCGCAAACTTTCGTCTGCGATTCTTAAATCTTATTAGAATTATAGGCTTATTTCCTTCTCAATGCACGTTTCCACCACGGCAACTGCACCTCTTCATGGTAGCCATAGGAATTGTTGCCATAGCCGTACCCGTAACCATAGCCGTACCCGTACCCGTAGCCTTTGTCTATATGGACATCATTGAGGATCCCGTAGATCTTGGACACTCCCCCCTTTTCCACCAGATTGTTCAATATTTGGGTATTGCCCTTCATGGAATATCCCTGACGGAACACGAAGAAGCTGATATCGGCAAACCCGAACAGCTCTTTGGTCTCTGAAACCAGTCCCACAGGGGGACAGTCAAAGATTACCACATCGTAGGCAGCCTTCAGTTCCTTCACTATTTCACCGAACTTATCCTGCAAAAGCAGTTCTGCCGGATTGGGGGGAATAGGCCCCGAAAGAATCACGTCCATGTCCTTGTGTCCGGTGGGTTTCACCACTTCCTGCCACGGGATGTCCGTGCTGAGACAGGTACTCATCCCCCTGTCGTTTGCCAAACCGAAATCCTCCGCAATCTTCGGCTTTCTCAAATCCAATCCTATCAGGATCGTTTTCTTGCCCATAAGGGCATACACAGACGCCACGTTGATAGACACGAAGGTCTTTCCCTCTCCCGAGATCGAGGAGGTAAAGAGTATGGTCAGATTATCCCGGTGCGGACTCAGATAGGACATATCAGCCCTCAGCGACCTGAAAGACTCCGTGACGGTTGAGCGCGGGTTGTTCAACACCGGAATGGCATCATCCGAATTGTTCCTTCCGATCATCCCGATCAAAGGCACTTTGATCTGGTTTTCCAGTTCTTTCGGATCTTCGATTTTGGTGTTGAGGAAGTCCTTAACCGTAATAAAGCCTATCGGCACAATCAGTCCCAACACCAGTCCGATCAGCAGGTTCAGCGTACGCTTGGGAGCCACAGGGATCTGTCCCGATTTGGCAAAGTCAAGGATACTGTTCTTCGGCATGTTCGCCGCTTTGGTGATCTCCGCCTCCGCCTTCTTTTCCAGAAGGTAGATGTAGATGTTCTCGTTGATGCTAAACTGGCGCTGGATACCCAGCAGGTTCCGCTCGGTCTCAGGCAGCGAGTTCACATCCGTGTCAAGCATCCGGATCTGGCTGATCAGATCCGTGATCACGTTCTGCGTGTTCCCGATAGCAGAACTTACGTTCTCCTGAAGCTGCTTCCTGATATTCTGGATCCTGGCAGCGTTTTCCCTCACCGCGGGAGCCTGCTCGGTGAAATTCGCCGACAGCCTCACCTGCTCGGCCTGAAGCTCGCTGTACACCTGGACCAGCGAATTCAGCAGCGGATCCGTAACCCCCATCACCGACGGGGTCACCATGTCACTGCCCGCATGGTCGTTCACCAGGTAACCGCGCAGCGTCTGGTAGTATTTCAGCCTTATCTCCGCCTGTCCCTTCTCCGTCTCCAGTCTCTGCATCCTCTCAAAAATCACCGACCCCTCTTCCGACAGGTTGAAAATCTTGTTCTCCGTACGGTACTGCTGCAGTTTGTTCTCCGAAAATCTCAGCGAATCCGAAATCCCCGACAGCTGCTCGTTTATGAATTTTACCGTGTTCTCCGCAGCACGGTTCTTCTCGTTCAGTTCACGCTCCAGATACATCTCCATCAGCTTGTTGACGTATTCCTCGCCAAGTCTCCTGACGGGAGTCTCCAGGCTCAGCGACAGGATCGAGGACTGCTTGTTGAGCGGGGCTACAATCAGCTCCTCACGGTATTTCAGCGCCAGTGAGGGCGTGTCCACCAGCGTGAACAGCACCACATCCCCGGGAAGGGAGGCTATCTGGTTTACCGTAAACGAATAATTCTCCCCCTTGATCTCCTGGCCGAAGCTGTATACCGATTTGCCCAGAGAAACCGATTCTTCGGGAAGGGTCTTGTAGTAGGGGTCATGGGGATTGTAGATCCTGAATTCATCGTCTTCAACACTCAGTTCAAACGATTCCCCGTTGATCACTTCCAGCCTGAACCTGCCGCCAACCAGCTGCGGCTGCTTCCAGTCCACCGATACCATCACCGGAAGTTTCTCATAGATCTGCGAGGTCGTGATGAAGTTCTCCCTGTAATACTGTACGTTCAGATTCAGTGCCGACACGGCCTCTTCGGCAAGCGTATAGGACTTCAGGATCCCGATCTCGTTCTCTATGTTGCTCTTCCCCTTGAGCATTCCCAGACCGCCGGACTGGAAAAGGTCCATACCAAGGGCAGGCTCCTCATCTTCCACAAGGATGCTCGACTCCACCCTGAAGATACTCGTCGCATACCTGTTGAACAGAAAGGCGCCGACCACACCCACAAACATGCACGCCGCGATCAGCAGCCAGTACTGCAGGTAATTGAAAACTACTACTTTAAGATCTATTTCGTCTTCCTTCTGCACCGTGAAGGGATTCTGCCCGGAATTCGAAGGATTGGGGGTATTTGGGTACATATAATAAGCTTATTTAATTAAATTCAGGATCAGCGCCATTGCCGAAATACCGGAAAAAATCAGGGCCAGCGACTGCGCGGTGTTCTCTCCCGTACCCGCTTCCCGCACCTTCATCGGCTCCGCGTACAGCTGGTCGTTGGGCTGGATAAAGTAAAACGGGGATTCCACGATCTGCCTGTCCAGCAGATCTATCCGGTGGAGTTTTGTCCCATCGGGATACTGTCTGATCAGCAGCACGTCGCTCCGCTTCGCCACCGTGGTCAGATCCCCCGCATTCGCTATCGCCTCAAAAATCGTCATCCGGTCCTGAAGTACCACGTACTTCCCCGGTCTTTTGAATTCTCCCAACGCGGAATAACGCACACCGCCCAGCTTCACCTTCACATACAGTTCCGACTTCACAAAACCCCGCAGCCTCTGCTCGATGTCAACCCTTGCCTCGTCCAGGGTCTTGTTGCGCACATACACCTCCCCCACTATCGGAAGACGCACGTTGCCCTTCTCGTCCACGGTATATCCCGTCATGTAGTAAATGTCACCCCCGCTTTGCGAGGAGACGTTTCCCATCTGCGCGTTCATCTGGGGGGGCCTGTTGTTGAAACCGAACTGCGCCATGTCATCCACCGTCTGCACGTTCACGTCGATGATGTCGTTGTACTGAAGCCTGTACTCAGGGATTTTGTACGTGATCAGTTCCCCGTCCGCTATACCCGCGTTGCCGTCCTGGTTTTGTAGATAGATGATCTTCTCATTCGAGATGCAGCCAAAGGCCAGTAAAACAATAAGGGAAAACAAGCCCCCTTTCAACAACTTCCTCATATTTAATCTTTTATTAATTCTCTGACAAAATCTGCGCAAACTTAACCATTTAACCTCAAATTGTTCTGTTTTTTATGCTTTTGATAATAAACAACTGAAATCCATCACTATAAATTAAGATAAATTAATTAACCCATCATTCTTCTCGCTTTTTCAAGATCTTCCGATGTATCAATTGCAACTGCCTGATGTACTGTATCTACCATCCTGATTCTGTACCCATTTTCCAGTAATCTCAATTGCTCCAGCATTTCTATGGATTCCAGCTCACTCTTTGGCAACCCCGTAAATTCCCTCAGCACATGTCTCCTATAAGCATAGACACCTATATGCTTCCAATAAGAAACTTCAGCATTATCTTCTCTATTAAACGGTATCATTGATCTGGAAAAAAGTAATGCGTCCCCCCGTAAATCCGTGACCACTTTTACAGCATTCGGGTTTTCAGCTGCCTTTGCAGATATCCTCGATTTAAGAGAGGCCACATCAACTTTGGGATCGTCAAAAACCGAAACCAAATCCATCAATGACTGCTTATCCTGAAACGGTTCATCACCTTGTACATTAACGATAAGATCTGCTTCTATGGACTCCATAGCTTCTGCGATTCTGTCAGATCCACTTTGATGGTCTTTTTTACTAATGAATACCTTACCTCCTAATAATTCTATTTGCCCCTTAATTTCCTGATGATCCGTGACCACCCACACTTCATCAAATACCCCTGTATTCAAGGTACTCAAATAGGTGTGCTGAATTACGGACTTCCCTCCCAAATCCTGAACCAGTTTGGAAGGCAATCTCGTTGAGGCATATCGTGCAGGTATTAAAGCGGCGATGGTAAGCATGTAGGAAACTAGTGTTAATTTGTTCGTTTTTGGTAAAATGGTAATGAAAGTAAAAGATTTTAGGTACTTAAAATTAACTGAGCATATCTTGTGTCAAATACTTCAAGCTTCTTCATTCTACTTTACTTTAAAAGCCTTTATTAATTTCTGAAAAATATTCTCCTGGCTTTTCTTAATTTTCTTTTTCTTGGTTTCTATATCATCACCATAATAATTGTACATATACTTGTTGTTTTGGGAATACAAATAAGTATTGCCATAACCATAATTATAACCCTCATAATGGTATCCTGAATTCATGATACCATTGAAAACCCCATAAACATTTTTCACCTGCTTATTGTTGAAAAGGTCATTGATCATAACCAAATGATCTTTAACTGTGTAATTCTGCCTCACTACGTAGAGATTAATATCAAACAGCCTCATTAAGTCAATCGTCTCAGATACCAAGCCCATGGGCGGAGTATCAAAAATCACCACATCAAATCTAGATTCCAAATAGTCCAAGAATTCAATCAACCTCGGACTCTGCAAGAGTTCAGCCGGATTTGGAGGAATTACTCCTGAAGGAACAAACCAGAGATTTTCATGAGAAGATGGCATAACTATTTCTTCAGCTTCGGCTTTCCCGATTAAATAAGTTGACAATCCAATTCGATCAGCTTCTCCAAAATATGACGCCAGTTTTGGTCTTCTCAAATCTCCCCCTACCACTACTGTTTTTTTAGACCCCAAAGCCATGACTGAAGCTAGATTTAAGGATGTGAAAGTCTTACCCTCTCCCGAAACTGATGAGGTAACCAATATTTTCTTTGTATCCTTCCCGCTTGCCAAATAAGTAATTGCCGACCTCAGGGAGCGAAAAGACTCAGCTACGGCTGACTTGGGAAAGTCAAGCACTACCTTGTTGGTCTCCTTGGAACTATACCCCACTATTCCCAGCTGCGGAATCATGAAATGTTTTTTCAAATCGCGCTGGTCCTTAATCGTATCATCAAAAATATCACGCACCACCACAAAGCCAAAAGGCAGCAAGAAGCCCAAAATAATTGCCAAGCCATAGTTTTGCTCTTTTTTGGGAAAAATCAATGTTCCCCGCCTGGCAGCATCCAAAATGGCATTGTCGGAGACGTTTGAGGCCATAGCAATACCTGCTTCAGCACGCTTTTCCAACAAATAAGTATAAAGAGACTCTCTTAATTTAAATTCTCTGAAAATCCCCGAATACTCAGATTCAGACTCAGGAAGGGTAGAAAATTGTGCATCATAAAAACGGATATCCCGCTGAATGCTACTCTTCTTCTGCTTTGTATTATCAATCAAATTAACGACATTTTCAAAAAGAGCATCCTGCACTTTCTCCATCTGGACATCGATTTTCAACACTTCAGGATGGTTTTCATTTACTGTAGCGAGCAATTTCCTTCTGTCTTGGGAAAGAGTAACCAAGGTTTGAACAAGACCATTCAGCAGAGGATCGGGAACACCTATTACCGAAGGGGCGATAACATCAGAGAAATCCATACTCTTCCGCTCCATGTAGGCCCGTATTTGCTCAAAATACTCCAATTGATAATCAATCTCAGCGTTCATTTCATCAAGATTGTTCATTTTTCCCAGTATGTTGGAAAATTCTGCAGACACATCCAGAAGCTTGTTCGCTACTTTGAAATCTTGTAATTCCCGTTCTTTTTTCTGAAGTGAATCCTCCAAAAAACCAAGTTGCTCTTCTATAAAAGCCAGTGTATTCTCTTGAATCTTATTCTTTTCATTTAAATCAAATTCTATATGCGATACCATCAGTGCATTGATGTAATCTCTCCCTTTCTCCACTACCTTGGTAGAAATACTTAACCGTAGGACAGAGCTGTATTCATTTTGCAAACTCACCTGGATGGATTTCGCATAGCTATCTTCAAGTGAACCGGGATTTCTGAACCTCACTATCAGTTCTTCATTTGTCCTGCCCGGATTTACCAGATGTACAACAAACTTCGATTTGGTGGTCTCTATCTCTTCTCCAAAAGTAAAAATCCTGTTGTATATGGGTTCATCTCCCGCAGCCATCACCGAATTAAAATCCATAAATCCTGCTTCCTCTTTGGCAAGTTTAAACGTCTTTTCAGTAAGTATTTCGACCCGAATAGGCACATCCACCATCTGAAAATGATCCCAATCCACCTCAATACGAATCGGTGACCGATCATAAAGTTCTATAGCTTTGATGTTGGTCTTTGCATAATATTCCACGTCGAAGTGCAATTTTTTCAACGCCTCACGGGCCAATCCTTTGGATCTCAAGCGAAGGATGTCATTCTCCAAATTAATACCGGTAGAAAAAATATTTGATCTGTCAAATATACGTGCTTCAGGAGACGTATTTGTTTTGATCACCATAGAGCCGGTCACCTCATATTCATCTACGGTATAGCGGTGAAAGAGAAAAGTGCCTATAAGAAACAAGGATATAAAAAGCACATACCAAGGCCAATAACGAATGTACTTGGCAATCACATACCTGATTTCCAGTGCTTTTTCTTCGTTGTCTAATTGGCTTAAATCTAACTTCTCCATATCTCCTAGTTCCTCGTCACCAAATTAATAATTAAAAGTGTGGAAGCTAGCAAACCGGCAAATAGCGCTAAAGAGGCAGTCAAATTATCCGCATTACCAAATTGTCTGATCTTCATCGGCTCCATATACAAGATGTCATTTGGCTGGATAAAATAAAAGGGGCTCGCCAATAGTGTACGGTCATTTAAATTGACCTGATGAATCTTAGTACCTCCATCGTACTGACGGATGATAAATAATTTGTTTTTCTTGCCTAATAGCGTCGTCTCGCCGGAATTGGCAAGTGCATCAAAAATAGTAGCACGGTTCTTATAAATCACATTGACTCCTACCGCATTGAACTCCCCCAGTGTGGTATATCTGATCCCTGCAATTCTTAATTTGACGTAGATTTCTTCCTTGAAAAACTTATTGATTTCAGTCTGTACTTTTTCTTTTGCCTGCTCCTCAGTCATTCCGGCAATGGTGATTTTGCCTAATTTTGGCACCTCCACATCCCCTTTCTGATCTATAGAATAGCCTTGGAAATATAGAGGATCAGAGCCCCCTCCGCCTATACCGTTTCCTATCCCTCTGATATTTTGGGAGTTTTGGAAGGAAAATGCCTCAATCAACCCAGGATCTGACGTGGCAAAATCTATCTCAACTATGTCAAAAGGCTGTAATATATATTCATAATCTACCTCGGCATAAGGAATAAAGGTATCTAATTCTATCGGGGTGTTATCAGGGAGGTTCTGCAGGTAAGTTATTCGCTTATTACTGATACAACTCGTCGCAAATATCACGTAGCTTACAATAAACAGTATTTTCTTCATTCTAGAAGTATGAAATTTAGCTTCAGTCAAATATATAAAAATCCCTTCCCTAAGGAGGAGGCGCAAGTTTGAAAGCAGAACTTAGAAAATTGACAGTACATAACCAAGTCTTATTTTGTAAATCATAAGCTAAGCTTATAATATCCGAAAAAGAGGTCATGCTAAAAACCTTAAGTCTACGTTTGAACCAGCACGATAATCATACAGGAAGTAAAAGCTGGCCGATGGGTTTACTCTATCTGTGGATATTTCAACAAAATCATCAGTAGGCCTCATAAACCAAAATTGAAAATCTTCCTATCTTCATCCCATGCAAATCAGAAAGGCCAATTCCGGTGATTTACCCTCGATTGTCGACCTATTGAAGACCTCTCTTGGAGAAAGCCTGATTCCTAAATCTGAAGAATTATGGAACTGGAAGCATATAGCCAATCCCTTTGGTGCTTCTCCTGTATTAGTTGCCGAAGATGGCGATATGATCTGCGGAGTCCGGGTGTTTTTACGCTGGGAATTTCGGCAAGGCAAGCAACTCTTCAACGTTTGCAGGGCTGTGGATACAGCTATTCATCCAGACCATCAGGGCAAGGGGCTTTTCAAAAACCTTACACTATCCCTAATCGATGAACTTAAGGAAGAGGGAGTAGACCTGATTTATAACACACCCAATTCCGCAAGTGCCCCGGGCTATATGAAAATGGGCTGGGAAAATTGGGGTAAACTACCGTTGAAAATCCATTTCAACCTTAGCTTGGGCAAAAGCGGGAACCTCTCCCATTCCAGTCATTGGTCAGGTATCGCATCCCTCATTGATAAAATAGAAAAGCTGTACTTCGACTCCCACAGCATACGGACGAACTTAGTCTCTGGCTATCTGCAGTGGCGCTATGCGGCTTGTCCCCTATTCCCCTATTACTTTATCAGTGATGGGAATACTCACCTGTTGATCTATAGAATAAAAGAAGGGAAAATAGGAAGAGAACTTAGAATTGTGGATTTCTTCCAACTTCCAGGCTTCGGTGAGAATGAAAAAAAGCAACTGAACAGCCGATTGAAAACTGTTGAGAAAAATGAATGTGTAAGATTCACTTCATTTTCAGGGTTACAGTATCACAATGACTCACCTATTGAAATGGGACTCATGCCTGTAATGTCTATTGGTCCTTTAGTAACCCTACGGAGGGTAAGCTTATCCGATGATCTGCTTACCAAAGCTTGGGCTTGGAGCTTAGGAGATCTGGAAGTTTTTTAAGATTCTTGCAGCTTCGGGAGAAACAGAAAACCTTAAAGGCGTTATTGTCAATTCTAGCTAATTTTAAATGTTACTCTTGAGCACTGAAGGAAGAGTTTCGAACCTGCCTAAGGCAGTCAAGTAATGAAGTTAAGGCAATTTAAAAAAGTATAGAATTTATAAAATGAAAGGAAAACAACTTATACAGACTGCAGCAGTTTTAGGAATGCTAGCAGTAGGAATCGGCGCTTTCGGAGCACATGGACTGAAGGACATATTGGCCCAAACCGGCAGAGCAGAAACTTTTGAAACCGGTGTGAAATACCACTTCTATCATTCCCTCGCCATTTTTCTAATTGGGATTTTGGCTTTGGTAAAACCCCAATGGAAAAAACTTAACACTGCGGCAATCTTAATGGTAGCGGGAATTCTGATTTTCTCAGGCTCGCTGTATATACTTTCCCTTACGGGAATCACCTGGCTCGGGGCAATCACTCCTATCGGAGGAGTCGCTTTTATTGCCGGATGGGCTTTGGTGTTTCTGGCAGCTTCAAAAAACTAACTATGCGTAAAATCAGTACCCTTGTACTCCTCACATTTCTTTTTTCTTCTACTCTTTTTGCCCAACTCACCAGAGATCAACACCTTAGACTGGAGTCTGCATTGGGAGAAGGCAGTTTTTTCAATGGGCACCTCTCGGGCTTTATGCTTTACGATTTGGATTCCCAGGCCGTACTGTATGAGAAAAATAGCCATCAGCACTTTGTACCGGCCTCCACTACCAAGTTTTTTACGCTCTTCTCATCATTGATAGTCCTGAATGACAGCACCCAGACCTTACGCTACGTCACCGAAGGAAATACGATTAAGATTTGGGGAAGCGGTGACCCCAGCTGGAAATACAAAAAGTTTTTCCAACCTGATTTTCGCAAATTTTTGGAGTCCTATGACCAAGTCATTTTTTCAGATGAGAATATAATGTCTCCTGCATTTGGTTATGGCTGGCAGTGGGATGATTATTATTTCAATTATTCTGCAGAGCGTACCTCTTTACCTATCTATGGAAATATGGTTCAGGTGAAAAAAATAGGCAATACCCCTACTGTCTTCCCTCCCAGCTTCCAAGAATCAGTATTCCCTACCAATCGTACAATCCGCGAATTGGAGCGGGATTTTCACAGCAATAAATTCTATTACAATTCCAACAATTTCAGAGCAAAGGAGGAATTCATCCCCTTTATCACTTCGCCGGAGCTTTTCATCCAGCTAGCCTCAGACGCAACAGGGAAAACCTGGACTTATCAGCCAGACAGTTTGCCAACAGTCCATCAAGAATGGCGCGCTGCTCCACTCTTCCCTATCTTAAAGGAAATGATGCTGGAAAGTGACAACTTTCTGGCTGAGCAACTTATGCTGATGGTCTCGGATCGGTTGTTTCAGCGACTGGATACCGAGCGGGCCATTGAATACATGCTCAAAACATACCTGTATGATTTGCCGGATAAACCCCAATGGGTGGATGGAAGCGGTTTAAGTAGGCATGACTTGATTACGCCCCGCACGATGGTTGCACTTTTCGAAAAGATCTATCGCATGATACCGGATCAGCAGCTCTTTGAGCTTTTGCCTACCGGCGGAAGGTCAGGAACCTTACAAAACAGCTACAAGGCTGAACAACCTTATATTTTCGCCAAGACCGGCACGATGAGCAATAATCACAGTCTCGTAGGCCTAATTAAAGGCAAAAGCGGCAAGTATTATTGCTTTGCCTTTATGAACTCCAATTTCCCCTGGAAAGCTTCCGAGGTTAGAAGGGAAATGGAGAAAGTGATGGTTATGCTAAGGGATATGATTTGATTTACGATTTACGATTTACGATTTACGGAGCAAACGAATTAGTTGAAGCATTAGCCATCGATAAATATCAAATACAACCTCTGCGCAAGACCTTGGTGAACTCAATTGTTTAAAATAATTGCGAATGACTATTCGACCCTACTTTCTTTGTGGTTAGAAGATTCAGTTGTCAAGGCAGTAAAATATTCTTTGCGTATCCTTTGTGTGTTTTGGGGCTAAAAACAAAACCTTCGAGGTTTTTAAAACCTCAAAGGTTAAGGAAATTAAAAAAGCCTTATTTTCACATTCCAGAAAAACATTTCGCTCCCTGATGCAAAAACGCGCTTTCCTCAAATCCCTAGGACTTCTTTCAGCTTCCCTTCCATTGGCTTCATGGGATTCTGCCCATCTGGCTGACGACCCAAAAGTTCTTTTGCCGAAGGCGATCAAAAAAGGTGACACCATCGGACTTATTTCTCCCTCTGCGGCTACGGCAGATAGAATGCAGTTTACCTATGCCAAAGAAGCTTTGGAAGCATTGGGTTTCGAAGTGAAGCCGGGCAAAAACCTGATGAACCGAAGAGGCCATCTGGCAGGAACGGATGATGAACGTGCCGGAGATTTGAATGAGATGTTTGCTGACAATAATGTGAAAGCTATAGTTAGTATCCGCGGTGGTTCGGGCGCGGCCAGGATTTTACCCCTGATTGACTACAAAACCATCGCAAGAAACCCAAAGCCGCTTCTTGGTTACTCAGACATCACGGCTTTGCACTGTGCCATTCAGGCTCAAACGGGTTTGATCACCTTTCATGGCCCTATGGGTTCCGGGAACTGGAATAGCTTTAATGTCAGTCAATTCGAGAAGGTATTCTTCGATCTAGAAAAAGTCACCTTTGAAAATATCCACGCCGAAAGTGACGACTTGGTAGTCAAATCAAATCGTATTCAAACCCTTAAGGGTGGAAAAGCAGAAGGAAAAATCCTTGGTGGAAATTTAACTGTACTTACCGCAATTTCAGGTTCTCCCTATTATCCGGACTTCAAGGATGCCATTCTATTCATCGAAGACATAGGAGAAGATCCGTACAAAGTGGACCGCATGATGAGTACATTGAAACTAAATGGCACATTGGATAAAATCAAAGGCTTTATTTTTGGTCAATGTTCCGAATGCGAACCCAGTGGCGGATATGGCTCTTTGACGCTTGATCAGATCCTGGATGATTATGTACTTCCCCTTGATATACCTGCCTACTCCGGCGCGATGATCGGACATATTTCTAAGCAATTTATTATCCCTGTAGGTGCAAAAATCACAATGGATGCGGACAAGGGAACCATTTCAATGCTTGAGTCCGTATTCCAATGATAAAGGACTTGCTGTGTAGTAACATGATATTGACTTAAAAGCAGCATACTTGAAAACGAAACTCAAGCTACTCACACTATGCATTCTTGTGCTTTTCTCTTGCAACAGCTCCAAAAACATGCTTCCAAATGATACCGATTCACCTATGACTGAAAACCCAACAGACAACACCGCCCAACTTACTTATTTGGCACTTGGGGATAGCTACACTATCGGTGAAGGAGTTAGTGATACAGGACGATATCCAAGCCAGTTGGTCACAGCACTGAATGCTGAAACCGGCAAATCCTGGGCTTCCCCAAAAGTGATCGCTCAAACAGGCTGGACTGTGGATGAACTGGATAGAGGAATCAACAGAGCGGATATCGAAAGAAATATCTACGATCTGGTGACACTCTCTATTGGGGTAAATAATCAATACAGAGGTCTTCCAATTTCGAAATTCGAGACCGAATTTGAAAACATGCTGCTCCGGGCTATCAGCTTTGCAGCTGTCAATACTACTCACGTGGTGGTGCTGTCTATTCCGGACTGGGGAGTTACTCCTTTTGCCACGCAAAGTGGCAGAGATATAGGAAAGGTTGCAGAGGAAATCGATGCATACAATCGCCTGAAAGCAAAAATCTGTGAAAAGCATCAAGTTGCATACATTGACATCACAGCCCAATACAGAAGCTTAGGCTCACAGCCTGACATGCTTGCTGCTGATGGATTGCATCCAAGTGCCGAAATGTATAGCCTTTGGACAGAAAAGCTATTTGAACATCTTAAGACAATGGATTTCTAAATAAAACATATGAAATCGAGCATGTCGAAGGCGACACACAGTGGAATGATTATAAACCGTGCGAGATTCCATGTGACCTCTAAAAAACAATTATAAACACATGAAATCGAGCATGACCCCGTACCTACGGGAACACACAGTGCGATGATTATAAACCGTGCGAGATTCTCCTGATGAAAAATCGGGACAGGCTATATGGCCATTAAAAATCAAATTATAAACAGATGAAAACTATCCTATTTCTTCTCTTCTGCACAGTACTCGGAGTAGTCGGCTGTGAAAACCAATCTGATTCGAAAACAGAAACTTGGTGGATCAACTCTGCCAAAATAGATTGTGTGGGAGTCGGCCCCATGTCCTGCCTTCAAATCCAAAGGGGATCTGAAATAGATCCTGAAGGTTGGGAGTTTTTCTACAGTGATATTCAAGGCTTTGATTATGAACCTGGAAACATCTACCAAATCAAACTAAAAATCACAGACAAAGAGGCTCCGATACCTGCAGATGCTTCATCCCAAAATTATGAACTGGTTGAGATCTTGAGTAAAGAACAGGATCCGGCTTTGCGATTGACAAACATCTGGAAAGTGACAAAGGTTGGCGGCCTTGAAAATCCCACAGGATTCAAGAATAAAGAAGCCTTGACCTTTGAGTTTGATGCCTCGAAGAAAACCTATGTAGGTAACATGGGCTGCAATTCTATACGGGGAGCTATCAAAGAAAATGATGGAGAAAAATTAGTACTTGGACCGGGTGCCGCTACCATGATGGCTTGTCCTGATATGGCTCCGGAGCAAGCAATATCCGAAGCTCTCATAAATACGCATGGATATAAACTGGAAAACAACCAACTTTACCTTCTGAATGAAGCTGGGGAAACCTTGATGACTTTCCAAGCTGTAGATTAAGATCACCTATGAAAATTATTTGCATTGGCCGGAATTATGCGGCACATATAGAGGAATTGAAAAACGAAACACCGGGAAACCCTGTTGTTTTTCTAAAGCCGGACACGGCACTGTTGAAAGACGGATCTCCCTTTTTCTACCCTGATTTCTCCAAAAACATCCATCACGAGGCTGAGCTCGTTCTGAAAATTTCCAAGCAGGGAAAACACATACAGAAACAATTTGCACATCGATATTTTGATGAGATAGGTTTGGGAATTGACTTTACCGCCCGGGATCTGCAAAATCAATGCAAAGCAAAGGGATTGCCTTGGGAAATAGCCAAGGGATTTAATGGAGCTGCTCCGATCGGAGACTTCAAACCGGTAGAAGATTTTAAAGATCTGAAAAACATTGACTTTCACCTGACCATCAATGGAGAGATACGCCAAAAAGGCAATACGTCCTTGATGCTTTTTGATTTTGGAACTATTATAGCATATGTATCGCAATTTTTTATGCTGAAAACAGGTGACCTCATCTATACAGGTACTCCTGCCGGAGTAGGCCCTGTTCAGATCGGAGACAAGTTGGAAGGATTTATAGGTACGGAAAAGTTGTTGGATTTTGAAGTTAAGTAAGTTAAGCTGCACCCTGATATTTCTTGGATTGATTACTTCACTGAAACTGAATGCTCAGGAAGTGGACAAAGGCTATTTTATAAATCCCATCAATCCGGGAACCAGAAATTATTTATCCGGTAATTTTGCTGAGTTGAGACCAAATCACTTCCACACCGGTTTGGATTTCAAGACCGGCGGTCAGGAAGGAGTTCCGATTTTGGCAGCGGCTGATGGCTGGGTATACAGAATCAAAATATCTTCTTTTGGCTACGGCAATGTCATCTACCTTAAGCATCCAAACGGCAAAATCACACTCTATGGTCACTTACGCAATTTCAATAAAGAGCTTGACGGCTACATGCGTAAGAAAATGTATGAAGCCAAAGCAATAGAACTGGAAGTGTATCCGGAGCCGGGAGAGTTGCCGGTAAAACAGGGGCAGCGTATTGCTGATAGTGGAAATTCCGGAGGCTCGGGTGGACCGCATTTGCATTTTGAAATACGTGACAGTCTGGACAGGGCAATGGATCCTCTTCTATTTGGCTTCCCTGAAATCTTGGATAAGGTAGCTCCGGTACCGCAAAGTATAGCAATTGTTCCGCTGGAGATAGATTCACGTGTAAATGGAAAATTCGACAGGCTGGAAGTCACTCCAACAGCCAATGGATCCAACTATCAACTGCCAACTGATATAAAAATCACAGGGAAAGTAGGAATAGAAATCCGCAGCTTTGACCAGCTTGATGGTGCAGACAATAGAAATGGCTTCCCCACTTTTGAGTTGGCAGATGAGAAAGACATCATTTTCAACTTGACTGTGGACAAGGTGGATTTCAATTACACCAGGCAATTCCTTCAGCATACCTATCAAAATCGTTATTCCAAACTCTACTATCAAAAGAATTTAAAGTTCGAATTCATTTCTCCAAGTCTAGAAAACACCGGCCATCTTGAATTGCAACCCGGTGTAAAGAAAGATTACAGACTGAAGCTTCGTGATGCTTATGGCAACGAGAGTCAGATCAGTTTCACACTTGTAGGTCAAGATTTGGAAACTAACATAAACGATGGAACAGCTCCTTCCAGAGCATCTGTAGATTACATCAACAATATCCTAAAGATCAAAGCTCCCATTTCTCCAAAAGGTGGTTTGGCTAAGTTTTATGTAGGGGCAAATGCTTTTGAAATGCTTCCTGCCTATCAGGATGCGAGTAGCCGTACGTATCTCTGGGATATGAATTTTGGAATACCTGAAGAAATCGACGTCTGTTCTGAAGTGGTAATTCCGGGTATCAATGCATTGATTCCTGCAGGAAAAGAAATTTCTTATTCCGACAAAAATGTACAGATGAATTTCAGTAAGAAAACCGTTCTTGATGATTTGTTTTTGAGAGTTTCTCAGTCTGCATCTTCTACATCACCACGCTTGATAGTGAACAGTAACCGCGAGTATCTTTGGAATCCGATCAATATCCTTTGGTCTGTTCCGAACTATTCAGGAAATAAAAACCGTTCTCATGCGTATTATACATCAGGTGGCTCCAAATCATTTTTGGGGGGAACTTGGGAAGGTGACACGTTGAATTTCGGTTCAAGATATTTAGGCGAAATCACCATATTGCAGGACAATGCCAAGCCTACCATTAAAGTGGTTCGGGTCAATTCATCGGAACTGCGCTTTGTCATTCGGGATGATTTGTCAGGAATTGACAGCTATGAAGCCTATGTCAATGGCAAATGGGTGCTGATGCGATACGAATACAAACAAGCCGTGATTTGGTCCGAAAAACTAACAAATGAACCGTTCAAAGGAGAAGTTTTGCTAAAAGTTACCGATAAAGCCGGCAATACTGCTGAATGGAAAGGAACGATTGGTTAAATTAGGAGCCTTAAACAAAAAATATGAAACCGAGCCTTCCGTCAGGTAGGCATCCCGTTTCCTTCGTCACGGGACAAGTTATGACCTTTAAAAATCAAATTATAATCAGATGACATTAAAAGAAGGCCAAATGGCCCCTGATTTTGAAGCGAAAATTGAAACAGGAGAAACGATCAAGCTTTCTGACTATCGCGGAAAAAAGGTTATTCTCTATTTTTACCCCAAAGACGCTACTCCGGGATGCACCGCCCAGGCATGCAATCTGAGAGATAATTACGAGGCTTTGCAGAAAGCCGGTTATGTAGTTTTTGGAGTCAGCTCAGATGCAGAAAAATCACACGTAAAGTTTAAAGAGAAACAATCACTTCCTTTTTCATTGATTGCCGACACTGACCTGAAAGTTCATGAAGCTTATGGCACTTGGCAAGAAAAGAATACATTTGGCAAAACCTATATGGGAACTGTCCGGACGACCTTTGTAATCGACGAAGAAGGCAAAATCTCTGAGATAATAGAAAAAGTAAACACAAAAGAACACACAGCACAAATCCTAAATTAAACCTATATCCTAATGGAAAAACAAACAATCGAACAACTCGAGCGTACCGCAGTACAGGTACGAAGAGATTGTCTACGCATGGTTCATGGTGTTCAATCCGGTCATCCTGGAGCATCATTGGGTTGTACAGAGTTCTTTGTAGCGCTGTACTTCGACCAGCTAAATCACGATCCTAATTTTAAAATGGAAGGGAAAGGTGAAGACCTGTTTTTCCTGTCCAATGGTCATATTTCACCCGTTTGGTACAGTGTACTGGCTAGATCAGGATATTTTGCACCTGAGGAAATGGATACATTCAGAAAGTTGAATTCCAGACTTCAGGGCCACCCGGCGACCGAAGAAGGACTTCCGGGCATCCGCATCGCCTCCGGCTCGCTAGGACAAGGAATGTCCGTAGCTATCGGTGCTGCGCAGGCAAAGAAAATCGATGGAGATGACAGCACGGTCTATGTACTCATGGGTGACGGCGAACAGGAAGAAGGTCAAGTATGGGAGGCAGCGATGTATGCTGCTCACTGGAAAGTGGATAATCTTATCGCCACGATTGATCTCAACAGACAGCAAATCGATGGTGCGACAAAAGACATTATGAATCTGATTGATCTTCGTGCCAAATATGAATCCTTTGGATGGGTAGTGAACGATATTTTTCAGGGAAATAATATGAAGGCTGTTATTGATGGACTGGAAACAGCCAAAACACTGAGCCGTCAAGGAAAGCCAGTGCTTAACCTACTTCATACTGAAATGGGATATGGTGTTGATTTCATGGTAGGCACGCATAAATGGCACGGCGTAGCTCCTAGTGACGAGCAATTGGAAGATGCCTTAAAACAATTACCGGTAACCCTAGGTGATTATTAATCAGGCTATTTTTAGACCATTCAACAAAAAGAAATCATGGAAAAAGACTTGGATTTAAAATTCAACTATACAGAAAAAAAAGATACACGTTCAGGTTTTGGCGATGGCTTACTAGAAGCAGGTCGCAAAAATCCCAATGTGGTAGGGCTTTGTGCCGATTTGATCGGTTCATTGAAAATGGGAGCATTCCAGAAGGAATTTCCTGAGCGTTTCTTCCAGGTAGGTATCGCCGAAGCAAATATGATGGGCATCGCTGCAGGTATGACTATCAATGGTAAAATCCCTTTTACAGGTACATTTGCCAATTTCTCTACGGGACGTGTATATGATCAGATTCGTCAGTCAATTGCTTACTCCGACAAGAATGTGAAAATCTGTGCATCCCACGCCGGTTTGACTCTAGGTGAAGACGGTGCTACGCACCAGATCTTGGAAGATGTAGGCATGATGAAAATGCTTCCGCACATGACAGTAATCAATCCTTGCGATTACAATCAAACGAAAGCAGCTACCATTGCAATTGCAGAATACGAAGGCCCTGTCTACCTGAGATTTGGCCGTCCATCCTGGCCGATATTTACTGATGCAGCCCAAAAGTTTGAAATCGGAAAAGCCTGGAAAATGATTGAAGGAACTGACGTGACTATCTTCGCCACCGGACATTTGGTATGGGAAGCGGTAGTCGCTGAGGCGATCCTAAGAAACGAAGGAATTTCCGCAGAGGTGATCAACATACACACCATCAAACCTTTGGACGAAGAAGCAATATTGGATTCTGTCGCAAAAACAGGATGTGCAGTCGCAGCGGAAGAGCACCAATACAACGGTGGCTTAGGTGACAGTGTAGCGCAAACTCTGGCAAGAAATAATCCAGCCCCAATGGAATATGTAGGCGTAAATGACAGCTTCGGAGAGTCCGGTACACCTACTCAATTGCTGGAAAAATATGGATTGAATGCAGCAAATATTGTCGCGGCAGCCAAAAAAGTATTAGCCAGAAAATAAGAATTCCTTAAAATCCACTTCATACGTGTGGATTACATTTACAAGACCACAGCTTAAAATGGAGCTGTGGTTTTTGTTTTATTAATTTCTTTTGATTCCGCAACGATTTCTCTTCTCTTTTATTTTGGCAAGACAGTCTAATTACATTTCTTTGAATAAGAATTAACCAAGATTAAACACCCAAAATTGCCGTTCGTTCTAACACACCCACCTCTCGCCTTTCCAATGATTAGAATTTCGGAAGATTTAAGTATACAAAAACTCACAGCTGAAGACCAGCCTGAACTTATAGATTTGATGCGGGAAATTTACATCCCCTCATACAAACACATCTGGTCTGACTCCGGTGAATGGTATTTGGATCAAATGTATAACCCTGATATTTTCCAAAAAGATCTGGACAATCCAAAAAGCCATTATTATTTCGTGCTTTACGACGGATGGAAAATAGGGATTCTAAAATATAGCTATCCAGAATCACCTGATTTGATTGATTTCCCCAATTCCCTACACCTAAACAGAATTTACATCAGTAAAGAATATCAAGGCAAAGGAATTGCTGCTCAACTCATGAAAATGGTAGAGTCAACCGCTAGAGAACGGGGGCTGAAATTCATGTGGCTCGAAGTAATGGACACTCAGCTTCAGGCACAACGCTTCTATAGAAAAATGGGCTTTGAGTGGCTATTTACCTATCATTTAGATTACGAAAAGCTCCTTCCTAAATATCGTGGAATTCAGATCCTTAGGAAAAGCCTTAAATGATTTTTGATATTTTCCTTCAGAGCCAAGCTTAACGCAAAATTGCCAAACGATCTTCATGACATAACGTCCCTGCAACAGAAATAAGATAATGATCTGTTGCAGGAACGAATATTCTGAAGGTCTTTACTGCATAATTGGCCTAGGAGATAAGATCCAGTTCCTTTATTAATTCTGCGATTTTTGTTTTCACCGGGTTTAATTTCTCTTTATTTATTTGCCCTAAAATAGAATTCAACAAACTGAGGTATTCAAACTCGGCTGCTTTACGGCTTTTTTGACCGGCTTTTTCCCAGAGCATAACATACGCTTCTTGTACTCTATCGAAATCGAAAGTTGAATCCCCGATTAAATAGGAAGCTAAAGTCATCTTGGCCACCTGTGAAATCAGCCCATAGTCATCAGAACCTGTTACATCTTTACCGTAATTTTCACACAACTTACCCAAGGAAGCAATTGCCGCTTTTTGCCCTTTGGTCAGATAAGTTTTCCCCTCTTGCCAGAGCTTCAACTGAAGCAATCCCAACCAATGGGATAGCAGCCATGGATCCAAAATATCACTTCTTTCACTGGCAAGTTGGTAGGAATTCACGGCATTCTCCAGAGATTCAAGGTCTAGAAGTTTGCTAGCCAAGGATAGCTGCAATTTACTTTCATAAGCACTCCCCAGTAGAGAAAGACGTTCGGCGGTATCACCAAGTAGCCTGTTCATATCCTGCAGATCCTTGATTACCTTATCCAACTTATTTTGGGCAGGCACCGATTCCAATTTGCCAATAAGAAATTCATGTACACATTGTCTTGTCCGAAGATTACAGTATTGCTCAAATGCCCTGATAGAGTAGGCGGATTTTTCTGATTCAAACAGTTTCTCATAGCTCGCACATGCCTTTTCAAAATGCTGCAAGCCTCCATAAATCCCTGCTATCAATTCTAAAATGCGACAATTGCTTCTTGCTTTTTCCTCGGAGATTTTATGAATCACCTCTACCCTTTTATTGATGTAATCGAAATCAAATTCATGGGCAGACATCATTTCACGAATGTTCTCCAGTTCTATCTCTATTTCCTCAATACTAAGATCCGCATCCTCATAAGAGCCCTTCCCTTTTTCGGTGAGCTTATAATATGGATCTCCATAACATTGGAAGGCTCCCCATGTGTTGGTTTTTTTTCCTGAGGTTTTATAAATCGTATTCCTAGCCCGTTTTACGGCTTCACCAAAACCAAATCCCGAGAACATGTTTCCATAAAACTCCCTGGAAAATTCCAAAGCAGCCGCATCATCCACAGCCCAACCCGCTACCACCACGGCTCTTGCACCGTTATTGATAAGTTGAGTCCCGATATTGGCAGCAAACTTATTACTCTGCTGACTCATAAGCTCCGCAGCATTGTCCATCTGTCCCAGATAGCAACAGTTCACAAAAATCAATTCTGCAGAAGAACTCATCCCTGCGATTTGCCCCGGAGTTAGGAATGTATCGTTGCCTATTACCATTCCCGTGGCATTTTTGGAGCCATGCCTGAATACCCCATGTCCTGCTAGATGAATTATTTTATGGTTTCTGGAGAACATGGCTAAAATAATATCGGTTGCACTGGAATTAATCAGGCTGACTACCTGATAATCTTCTCCCCTAAGTAAATTCCCCACAGCCAATGCTTCTTGTTTTGCTCCGGGTAATTGGGGCATGTATTCTTCCAGCAAAGGATCTCCTATTATCAAGGCAGTGGTCTCAGTGACTTTGGCTATTTCTCCTCTGGAATCACTTGTAGCCAATTGCCTCACCATACCTATGTTAACACACAGCGGATCAGAATTCACACTATCCAGGAGCATCTCCCAGGGATACGCGGCGGAGGAAATATCCAAGACCCAGTTGATATTATTCAGTCTCTTTATCTCTTCTTTGAACTGGAAAGGCACCAATAACTCAAACATCGCTGTAGCAATTTCCGGAGAGAATTGGTTATTGACCGTCATTTGCCTGAGAAGTATATCCAGAGTCCGGTCACTAGAGGGAATTGTCTCCACTTTTTCACTGGCTCCCGTAGTAGTAATAGACATACGAAGCAGGTCAATGTTCTCTTCTTCTGTGTATTTATTATACTGAGTGACATTGATTCTAGTCCACCAATCGGAAGAAAAGTCAAATGGAACCCGCTTTAACTTACCCAAGCAGTATTCCAACCCATTTCCTTGGAAATGAATATTAAAATCTTTCTGATCATCAGAATTCAGACGCTGCACAGTTTTCAATATAGAGAGTGCACGGTCATTGTAAATCTCAATGATTTCTATTTCCTCAATTCCCCTAATCGTACCCTTGTAAGTGAGCTGCACATTTCGATTGGCACGCTGCACTCCTGCGATAATCGCCCGAATAGAGTTATCTGTAGAAAGCCCTCCATAGTTGTTGGCTATTGCAATGACTGAAATACCATTGAGCATAAACTCCTTGCCGGAAGTCGCTCCAGACTCATGCTCTTTTTTGATAGTCAGGTAGCGGGCGACTCCCTTTTCCACCGAATTGATTAGGTAATATCCGGACAATTCTCCCTGCACACCCAAGCCTACAATAATCCCCCCCTTGAAGGATGAATCCGATTTGGATTCATTCAGCACTATCTGGTTAGAACCTATCTTCCCCGGATACAATCCAAGCGAATACAATCGACTCAATTCTCCTCCCAATTGTCTGTCTATCGCAGCCTCGGCATTCAAGATAACATCTTGCTCAAAATGCCCTGCCAGTACCGGATATTTGGCATATTTCAAATCCCCATGAGTCACCACCACGCTGATAGGTGTTTCGTTATGCCAAACTTCCTCCTGTTCATCAATTCCCAAGAGGGTAGTGAGCAGATTTTCCTCACTGATGTCGAAGATTTCAGCCTCTACAGGTTCAAATTCCTTCTCATCCCCCCGAGTTTTGGGTAGACTGTTTTGCAGCCTCTTGGTACTTCCATAGATCAGCAATTCTTCCATCGCGGTGAAGAGATCCTTTTCCTTGGACAGGCTTCCATGGGTGACATTGGCATAATACACTTGATTCCGGTCCTCCATCACTTTTGGAATACCTGATGCCCAGGTCACGCTTTCATCGCCCTGATTGGTCGCATAGAAGACGAGTTCCCCATTCTCTATTTCCATGTTGGAAATGGTAAAGCTTTTTTTTCCGCTTTGTCCTGCGATATAAGTGAAATTTGAAAAATCAATAGATCTAGAAGCTTCCCAAATCCTTTGTCGATGAGAACCGAATTCCTCCAGTATTTCTTTGGAAGGAATCGGCCAATCCTCATCACCAAAGGCCGTTCTCATTCTCTCCCAGAGTTTCCTATCAGCGAAATCATATCTCCCTTCAGGATCAATAGGAAGTAAATTCAAAATACCGGGAAAATTGCAGAAAATCCGCAGCAATTCCTTCGTAGAGTGTTTGATGTCAATTTTTCCAAGCAGTTTGATAATACTGTCTTTGCCGAAAAGAACATACGGAATCCGGAAAGATCCACCTAAGGGAGACCCTAAAAAGATGCCGCGGAATCCAACTGAATTATTCAGCTTTTGCCAAGTGGTATCATGATACACCATAAAATCCCGTACCAAAACTCCCCCCATGCTATGTGCCACGATTTTGATGGGTTGGTTTTTGGCCAAAAGTTGCCGAATCTTCACCTCAAAAGTTACTGCTGCATCTTTCAAAGGTTTTCTCCAATCAAAATAAAATGTAACTATGTCGTAGGTATTGGAAAGCCTTTCGCCTAAATTTTTATAAGAAGTTTTGATCAAAGAAAGGGCTGCCAATTTATCATCACTCGCTGTGTCAAGTTCCAGTTCTGCCAATTTCCCCTTGAAAAAACCCAGGTAATTTATCCAAACCAACTCATCTGATTTCTTCGGGTCAAGTGCTTGCTTGCCGATGTTCGAGCCCATGATTCCCGGAATGAGAATCAGGATAGCCTTCTTACCACTGACATTATCTTCCACATAAGTTCCGTGTTCGATGCCGACTATTCCACGTTTACCGGATTTACTCCTCAAGGTAAATACAGCAGGAATTACATTTGGGCTGGCAGATAACCCGGCGATGACCGCGTTTAACGTATTCTCGGTAGCAAAATATTTGAAGTGATCAATTTTACCACTTTGCTCAATATAAATCCCTACTTGGTCTGAATCCCTACGCGAGCCCCACTTCATACTTTCAGTATCGACCACCAGATCATTTTTTCCTCTGAAGAAAAACTTACCCAACAACACCACCAAAGTCTTAAAACTTACACTCAATTCGGCGCTTCCGCCTACCACCAGCAGGGGGAAATTAATTTTTATCTCTGACCCTTGGTTATTCAACACTTTGACAAACGGCGATTTAGGATTCATCGCTTCCAAACCAGGCAGCACATCCACATCATCTTTGCAGGCTACAGCCTCCATGATGAATTCTTTGAAAGCCACAAAAATCGGGTTGCCCACATGTCCGACTGCCAAACCAATCAAATTGAACATGACATTCAGATAAATATTCAATCGGCTGGATGCCAACGTTGTACCATTTGCAGGACCGGCTACACGAACCATTGATCTGACTGTGATTTTTTTCTTCTCTACTTCAGTCTTTATCTGCGTGATCACTTCCAAATCACGATCCCGGTCGGATTTAAGTAAAAGCGCCTTTTCAGTAGAGTCAAAACCTGCGGGATTGACACAAAACCTCACAAGAAGCTCAGCCAAAAGCCCACCTCTGGATTGGCTCAAAAGATCCAATTCAATATTTGCAGGTAAGCTTTTCACTAAGTCCAGAATATTTTCCAAGGGACTTGCCGTCAAAGATCTATGCTGGAAAGCCAGAATATTCCCTTCTTTATATTTTTTCGAGTTGCTTGATTCATTAAAAAGAGCTTTCCATTTATCTGAATCTTTCAGGTCTCCAAAGGAATTCTGGGTGGATGAAGCAGTTCCATGCAGCAGAAGTAAGTAGGGAGAATCGACCTGAATCTTGGCAACTGAGGATTCATCAAACTCCAGCGGGCTTAGTTCTATATTCGTAGAGCACTTTGCCAAAACCCCAAACTTCACATCCTTGTATGGTTCACCCTGAAAAGCCAACTGTTTATTTTCAAGGTTGGTCGCCATGTCCCTCATTTTGGGCTGGATGATTTTTTTCTTGACAAAAAATTTCACCAGCTTAACGGCTACTTTCTTAAAAACTCCTCTATCCTGCTGATCAGACTCCAATTCATCCGGAAGGTAAAGTTCATCCCCACCCGCAGATCTTTTTAGTCTATTGGGGAAAAGTATATGGAGAGACTCACTGTCTCCAAGCCAAACCGTGCTGTCCTCAAATTCCAATTCAATAACGGTCAGTTCATCGACTTCAACGGTTTGCTCAGGCACGTCTCCACGGGTGGGACTCAGCACAGTATAAGCCCTGTCCAGCTGATACAGGTCAAACCCTTGATCTTCCCCAACGACAAAGGGTAGATGATCCTGTCCTTTAAGCTTGATTTTCAAAATAGCCATAGGTAAAAATTATAAGGTTAATGGTAAAATTCACTTTCAACAATCGAAGGCAATACTTGGTAAGTAATTAGCCCAATAGATAAGCAACAGATGAAAAAAAATCATCTTGAGGTTTTCAAAAATTGATTGTTAAACAGGATGAAAGTGCCATCCTGCGCAATATGAAAACTCTATACAAATTAGAATTTATTGGATAAAAAAAGTCATAAACACCATAAAATCTGACACATAGATACTAATTCATGCAAGTTAACGTCTTGACTTGTTCTAGTTTTTCTAAGTTCTTACTTTAAATTCTGTCTTCTTGGACTAAAACTGTGATGTCCTGAAATAAAAATAGCACAGGGAAAATTCCCCGTGCTATCAAAACTATCCGATAAAATAGACCCTTTTTGGGAGGTCTAATCAAAGCTGCCGACTAATATCTATTCTCATAAGCAGGACGTGCAGGAGCATTGAATTTATCACTGCTGTTCAGCAGGCGCATCACTTCCTTGATAGCCGCCTCCAGCTGTGCATCTGTGCCTTTTGCAAGACTTTCGAAGTCTTCCACTACTTCGATGTCCGGATCCACGCCATATCCTTCCTTGAACCAAGTCCCATCCGGATCATACATTCTAAAGGTCGGTACCGTCACAGAACCTCCATCTATCAGGGAAGGTGCACCGGATATACCGATCAAACCACCCCAGGTACGTGTACCGATCAGCGGACCTATCTCACGCTTGCGGAAGTAATCAGGAAAAGCATCTCCACCGGAGCCTGAGAAGCCGTTGATCAGCATCACCTTGGGTCCAAAATTGCCTGAGGGAGGCCAAGCCCAGTCCTGTCCGTCACGGACTGCCCAGAATGCCAAAGGTTTGCGGTCCAACAATTCTACAAATCGGTCAGGAATCTGTCCACCGTTGTTAAAACGCTCATCGATAATCATCCCTTCTTTTTCCATCTGCCCATAGAACTGACGGAAAAGCTCATTTTGCCCATCTACTCCTGTACTAGGCACGAAAATATATCCGATGCGTCCATCAGTAGCTTCCTCCACTCTTTTGCGGAATTCATTTATCCACGCAAGATTCCGCAGTCTGGCTTCTGATTCCAGAGGTTCCACCAAAACCGTTTTGGAACCGGTCATTGAAGCGGAGCTATTTACCGTAAGCTGAACTGTCTTGCCTGCCAGCCCCTGAAGTGCTGCGTAAATTGATTTATCCGCATCAATAGGCTGACCATTGATAGCCAGAATATAATCTCCCTCTTTCACTTCCACACCTGCTCGGAGCAAAGGAGAACGGACCTCAACATCCCAAGGAGCTCCCTGTATTATTTTTTCAATTTTATAGGCACCATTCTCCAGTTTGAAATTGGCTCCCAAATACCCTACAGATATAGTAGGCCCTGACTCCATGTCTCCTCCGCCATTGTACGTGTGAGAAGCATTTAACTCCGCAATTAGATCTCCTATGATGATGTTCACATCCCGTCTCGATCCAGCCTGGGCGACCAAATCTCCATAGCGCTTACGCATCAGATCCCAGTCTACCCCATGCATATTGGGATCGTAGAAATAATCACGTTCAAATCTCCATACATCGTTGAAGATCTGTTTCCACTCTTCAGCGGGCACTACGGTCATCTGCATATCCCCCAGCGGAACAGTTTCTTCGATTTTCTGTCCGGGAGAAGGGTCAATTACAGCTAGTTTCCCATTGGAGAAAACCATTACTTTTTTGCGATCAGCAGAAAGAGAAAAACCACCTACTCCTTCGATCACTGTCTTGGATTCTTTCTCCTCAAAATCAAACAATTCCAAACTACTCTTGGAATCATCACTTGCCCCCGTATTTGGATGGCGGACGTAGAGAAGCTTTCCTTCCAATGAAGCAAGCCCTCCTATGTTCCCGCTCGGAATATCAAGCATTTCGATTCTGTTTTCGAAAGAAGAAAATTCGAAATCCACTCCTTTTGGTTCTTCTTTCTTATCCGCTTTTTTGTCATCTTCCTTTTCCGGCTTCTCCTCTTCTACTTTTATCTCATCATTTTTGAGAGAAATAAGTGAAGTGATTGTTGGATTGAGCGTACCTACTGCTACACCGGTAGTATTGGAGTAGATGAACGTATTATCGATATCGGAATATTGAGGGTCAAAATTCCGATCCGTTTTAAAGAAGAGATATTTTCCATCTTCGCTGAAGGTTGGTCTCTGATCAGTATAAAAACCTGAAGTAATCTGCGAAGACTTGCTTGTCTTAGTATCGTACACATAGAGTGCTGAGGTGGCACGGTTATTCTTTGAGAGGCTATAAGAAATGTACCTGCTATCAGGAGACCAACTTACTTCAAAACCCTGCAAATTGCCTTCAAACATGTACTTTCCCTTATCAATTATCTTTACTTCACCCGAGGTCGCATTTATCAGCATTACGTCCATTGCCTGATTCACACTCACAAGGTATTTGCTGTCAGGAGACCAAAAAATGTTGTAACCAAATCCGTTCTCGAATTTGGTGAGTGTTTTGGTTTGGGAATTAGAATCCAGGTTTTTGATTGTGAGTTGATATTCTCCGGTTTCATCAGACCAGTAGGCTATTTTTTTTCCATCCGGGGCAAACTCCGGATAGCGTTCTGCTACTCCCGAAGTATTGGTCATATTTGAAACAAATCCCTTTTTCGCAGGCAAATTAAAAATCTCCCCCCGTGCATTTGCCATCACACGATTTCCATCCGGAGATATACTTGCAGACATCAAGTCCGATTCAGCTTTTACGATTTTGGGAATCATTGTCTTTTGATCAGAAATAATCTGAATTTCTACCCGCTTAGTCTCACCTGAGACTATTTCGTAGAGGTATAAACTTCCTCCTGCTTCGAAAACTATTTCCTTTTCGCTATTGGAAGGAAAGGTGATGTCAAAGTCTTTGAATTCCGTCAGCTGCGTATTCTGTTTAGTTTTTAGGTCATATTTCCAGAGGTTATTGCGTTTCTCCGGGCCATTGTCAGACATGTAGTACACCGCCTCACCGATCCACATCGGCAGTTCGTCATTTGCGTCATTACTGGTAATGTTTTCTGTCTTGAAGTCAGTCAGGTTAAAGAGTAAAATATCAGGAGCTGTGCCACCTCTATATCTTTTCCAGTTTCTGTTTACCCTACTTTTATCAGTATAAGCAATAGTTTTTCCATCAGGAGAATAGGATGCAAATTCCCCATAAGGCACCGGCAATTTGGTAGGAGAACCTCCTGTAGCCGGTATAGTATAAAACTGGGAAAAACGCTCTTTGCCACTTTCCCTCCCTGAAGTAAATAATACAGATTTGCCATCAGGTGACCAGCCTTGCACATAATCAGGCATCCCATGATAAGTCAGACGCGTTGGAACTCCTCCCTCGGTGGGCATCACGTACACATCGACATTGCCGTTGTAATTGGCGGAAAATGCGATCTGCTTTCCATCAGGAGAAAACCGGGGATACATCTCCGGACCTGCAGGAGAAGTCAGGCGCTGGGCTACACCTCCCTGCTTTGGCACTACCCAAATATCATCACCGAATGTAAAAGTAATCTGCGTGTCGGACACATCAGGCAGCTGCATTAGTCTGGCATCTGTCTGCGCCTGACTCAGCAATGGGGCCGTCAAAATCGATAAGCCTAAAATGAATTTTCTCATAATTACGTAACTAAGTTGGATTTAATATTCTAGTTTAAATTACAATTGGACTTTAATATCCTCTGCTCAAAGTTTGCAAAAGCACAGGGATATTTGCTAAAGAATTAATGGATAGCAAGGAGTATTTACCTGTAGACAGAAAAAACAGTACCATTTCGAAATGCACAATTTAAGTGATTGATCTTAAGTATACTAAATAATTTCATTCAAAAACACTGTCTCAAAACCGTACAATATTTTTGTTCAATAACACACAAATCTATTGCATGAATAAAATATTTGGGCCGATTTTTCGTCTTGAAAAAAGATTTAATTCCGAGACCCTTTTAAAAAAAATCATCAAATTGACTTTACGATTTCTCTCCATTACCCTATTTCTTTTCACCCATACCTTACCGGCCCAAACTTGGATTCCCTCAGACTACAACCGCTTCACACCTGAACAGTTTTTTGAGCTTGCCGCAGTAAACCAAACAATCAATTATAAGAAGATAGATAGGGGGCTGCTACAGGCCGCTATGTTCTATGCCACCAATGAAGAACGGATCAAATACGGTTTGCCTCCCTTCGAGCATTCTGATCAGATCGAGAAAGTGGCTTCCGATCATGCAAATGACATGGTCAATTATAATTTCTATTCCCATGTAAGTAGAGTGAAAGGAAAAAAAACCATAGGCGACCGCTTTGCCAATGAAGGAATTAAGCGAATGCTGATAGGGGAAAATATAAGTTCATCCATAGGATTGCAATATCAGACGGGCAGGAAAATAAATATTCCACATAGCGGTGGAATGTACACCTATGCCAATGACCGGCGCGAAGTAATTCTGCCCCACACATACCTTAGCTATGCGAGAGAAGTAGTTCAGCTATGGATGGGATCACCACCTCACAGAAAGAGTATTCTTAATCCTCACTTCGAGCAACTGGGATGCGGTTCTCAGGTATACAACAACCGTGAATCTCAAAATATCCCCTACTTGATGGGAGTCCAATGCTTTGGCAGTAAGGAATAGTAAAAGTACCTGTAATGATGATGTCCAATTAGTTTATCATTCAGTATGCTTCCATCAGGAAATTGTAAGTCTGAGGTTCTTTTGATTAAGTGGCTCACTTCCTACCGGACAACCGCGTATTTTCCGGATTTTTAATTGGATTCCTTTATCAATTTGAAGAAATTAGATCAACCAAATTTTTAAAATCATGCTAGATCAATTGTTAAACATGGCGGAATTACCTCTTCAGGAAATGCTTGCCGGAATGAATCAGAATCAGGCTGGAGCATCTGCCTCGGTATTAAAGGAGACAATACTATCAATTGTACAAAAACAGGTAGCCTCAGGAGACCTGACTGCAATCAAGGAGATGTTTTCCGGTAGTGAAACCTCACCTGCCAGTTCTGTGATAAAAAACCTGCAAGGCGATGTATCCGAGGGACTAATGGACAAACTGGGGATCACCAAGGAACAAGCGATGGGTATAGCTGCCGCAGCACTTCCAATGGTTATGAATTTTTTCAATAAACGGGTGAATGATGCCCCGCAGGACAATAATGACATCATGTCCTCCATCATTTCATCTCTTCAGGGAGGTCAGGGAAAAGTTGCCACTTCAGATTTGCTGGGATCTCTTCTGCGGAATGGAGGTGGAAATGGAGGTATGGATCTGGGTGGCTTGATGAGTATGGGCAAAGGACTATTCAAATAATCAGGGCAAACTCCGGACACCAAAACATTAATCATACAAACCAATTTCAACTTACTATGAACAAATTGAAATTTATCTTAAGCTTTGCTCTTCTCCTTGTCCTATCGGCAACTGTCAATGCCCAGACAGTCAAGTCTAAAATGAACCTTCCTGAGATGGATCTTTCCACCCAATTGTTGGGTATTCTTAATACTACCGGTGGATTGGATTTGAACTCCGATCAAAAAGAAAAACTTACCCAGGAAAATTCCAGTTTTGTAAATCAACTCATGGATATCAACAAAAGCGGAAAATCTGATGACGAAAAAAAGACTGCCTTCCTTGGATTGAAGAATAACAGAGCCAAGTTTTTGACAGGGTTATTGGGAAATGATATGTTCAAAAAATATTCAGGTCAAATCCTGAAATCCATTAATCCAATGAAAAGCAAATTAGGTCTTGCAGCATTGGCATTCTAGGATAAATACTCTATTGGGATTAGACGGAATAGTGCCGGAAGCCATGTTTTCTTTAGTTTAAAGCTGGATGACGGATGACCCGCCGCAGCGGGCAGGCCGAAGTGACCTTGATGTTGTTGGCTAAATCCTATAATGTTTTAAATTCTTTACTGGCAGAAAAGCGGATACAAACATATTCTATAAAAAAAATAGGCTTGGAGTTTTTCCAAGCCTATTTTTTTTTGTTGACTTTAAAATTAAAGCTCCCTCACCCAGATATTTCTGAATCTTACAGGGTTTCCGTGATCCTGAAGTTTGATTGGCAATTTCTCAGGATGTGCCTTATAATTTGGTATGCCGATGTATTCAGTTGGCCCCTTTAGGATCACATGATTCTGAACCAACACGCCATTCATCAAGACTGTCACGGTAGCAGGAGAAGTTAAAATCCCATCCTTGTTGAAGCGTGGAGCCTTGAAGATGATGTCGTAATAATTCCACTCTCCCGCAGGCCTTAGCGCCATTGCCAATGGAGGAAACTGCTTGTAGATACTTCCAGCCTGTCCATTTGTATAGGTTTTGCTTTCGTAGCTGTCCAATACCTGCACTTCATACATACCCATCAAGAAGAACCCGGAGTTGCCTCTTCCCTGGCCTTCACCCACAATTTCAGTCGGTGCGGACCACTCCACGTGATACTGTGCATCTCCAAAAGGCAGTTTGGATTGTATATCTCCTTTTCCTTTGGCTACTACCAATTCACCATTTTCTATAGTCCATTCTGCCGGGCTTGAGCCGTCTTTTGCACTGACGAATCCATTCAGGCTAGTACCGTCAAAAAGTACAATAGCATCTGAAGGAGGAGCGGTATTGTTAGCTCCGGGAGTAACTTTTGGAGGAACGGGAGTATAAAATTCCGTTGCTTCGGGATTCATTGCCGGAGGAGTTTTTTCTTGAGCACTTGCGACAGAACTCAAAGTCAATGCACTAGCTACAACAGCAAGTGTGAAGATTCTCTTTTTCATACATTAGATTATTTAGGGAAAAGAACTACGGGGGAAATTACTCCAATTTGCCCTCAATCAAAAAACCATTGGTGGATTTTACTTGGAATAGGTTAAAGTAATTTTACCCACCAACTCTCCTTTTGGAGTTTCTAAGGTGACATCTTCCTGAATAATCAACTCTCTTTCTGTGATTTTAAGCAGTTTGTAAACCACCTCATTTCCATCTGCTACCTGAGTGATCAATTGACCGTCTTCCAGCTTCCACGTACCTTTCCCGTTGTCATATTCACCTACCAACTTCTCGTAAGTTCCATCTTCATTTAGAATCAATTTACTGTTAAGATGTTGCTGTATTCCTCCATTGACCGTAATAACAAGATCCGGCCCTGCCGTTCTAATGAATAAATGATCAGATCCTTCCCAAGTCCCGATTAGCTTTTTTTCTATGCTGCCCGAACAGGAGAAACAGGTCAGTAAAATCAGTAAAGCCCCCATTACTGAGAAAGTCCAAATTGAATTGGTTTTGTTCATTGATAGAATTACTAAATAAATTTTGCTAAACTAGATCATTTGGCTAGAAACAAAAAAAACACCTGAAGAATCTCCGGGTGTTTTTTAAAACATAAACTTAACGTACTTATAATCTAAAATTTACGGGAAGCATCATCTGAGTGTTCACTACTTGCCCGTCTTTTTTCCCGGGTTTCCATTTAGGAGATTCTTTTACCAATCGCAGAACTTCTTCGTCACAGCCTCCGCCTATCCCGCTGACAATCTCGGCATTGGAGATCTCACCGGTTGTCTGCACTACAAAAGAGATCAAAACCCTCCCTTCCACATTAGCTTTTCTTGCAGCTTTGGGATACTTCATGTTTTTAGCCAAGTAGTCATTCCACCCATCAATTCCGTCAGAAGGCATGGGCATTTCATCTACTTCCTGATGGATTTCCCCAGATTCTGTCTGGGCAAAAGATGATTGATTAGGCAGAGCAAAAACTAAAAGCATAGCCATCAGAATAAGTGAAGCTGCTTTTATAGGGGGATTTTGGATTGTTAGTTTCATGGTTTGTTGTTTAGATATATTTTTTATTCGCATCAATAATGCGGTGTGCTCAGAAGTATTGAAGTCACTTTTTTGACCGGGTAGATTAATAGGATGCCGGAATCTCAATGATGAAAGAAAAATCATCTGTTGCCGATACATTGACATCTACCCCTCATTTCCTTTTCATCCCAGCTTAAATCGTACTGGAAGTCTCATTCGGGTATTAACGGCCACCCCACTCTGAGATCCAGGTGTCCAGTCAGGCGCGTTTTCTATCACACGGATGGCCTCTTCATCAGCACCACCCCCAATACCTCTAAGCACATCCACGTCTGAAATACTTCCATCCGCATTGACCACAAAGACTACAATCACAGTCCCTTCGATTCCCATTCTCCTAGCCTGAGCAGGATAGTTCAAATTATTACCCAGATAATTATTCCAACTCTCCATACCTCCAGGAGGATTTGGTTGCACTTGTACTACATCAAAAATTTCTTCTCCATCCTTAGCTAATACCCTAGCTGCCATATCAGAAGGACCTATTTTGACTGTTGAGGATTCTCCGGCCATAGTCGGTGCTTCTATATCTTCTTCCGGAGTCATTTCGCAAGAAAACACGAAAAACAGGGCTGCCAACACGGGAATTGCAAGCAGAAATCTACGCATTTCCCTCTTTTGGGATTGTGGTTTACTCATCATAATAATTCGCTTTTTGGTTTGAAATTGGTTGAAGTTGTTCATGAAGTGCCAGCCTTGTCCCCCGGTGATCATCTGTAGTAAAAGCCCGGAATACTCTTTCTTGGAGTAAGTGGAAGTTACTCCCTGATCAGCCTGATATTCATGCACTTCCCGAAGAGATTTCTCAAACTGATAGATCAGTGGATTAAACCAAAAAATAATTTTGGCGAACTGTACCAGCAGCAAATCCCAACTATGCTTCAAGCGCACATGAACCGACTCATGCAGCACTATCTGCTTCTGTTCAGATCTATTTGGATCGAAGTCAGGCAGCAATATGTAGCTGAAAAAAGACGCAGGAATAAACTTGGGATGCACCGCTATCCAATAATCCTGGTAATGCATCAACTTCGACTTACCTAGCAAGCGCTGCGAAGTGAAAAATCCCAAGATCAAGTGAACCGTCATCACGACCACACCGGCCAGATAAGTGTAGAAAACGATTTGCTGCCAAGAGAAACTTACCGCCTGCTGAGTGACTTCCTTACCTACCAAAAATTCAGGAAGTAAAACTTCAGCTGTCCCAATTGATACCATTCCCAACTTAAAAGACAGCATGGGAATAATAAACGACAGCATCAACATACTGAGTAAAATCACCCGATTCAGTGTAAAAAAAGTCAATTCACTCAATACGAATCGATAGAAAAGTACGGTGATGGCAACACAGATGCTCGCCTCGGCTAGATAGATTAGGATTGAATTCATGACTCAGTAGGTTTGTCCATATCATCGATCATCTTCTGTAGGTCTTCAATTTCCTTGTCAGAAATCTTATTTTCCTTCACCATAAAAGAGAGGAAGTTCCCCACCGAACCTTCAAAATAATGCTTCACCAATTGATTCACACTTTTTTTGCTGTAGTCAGCCTGTGTGATCAGAGGGAAATAAAGGTGAGTGGTGCCGTAAGCTTTGTGATCCAGATATCCCTTCTTCTCAAGCAGCTTGATAGAAGATGCCAAGGTGGTGTAAGGGGGCTTTGGATCTGGAAGCTCTTCAAGTACATCCCGGACAAGCGCTTTTTCGAGTTTCCAAAAAATCCGCATTATCCTTTCTTCGTTGTTATTCAATTCGTTCATACCCCTAATGTACAAACGATTTTTTAAGAAACCTACGATTTTTTCGTATTAAAACGAAAAATCCTTAAGCCGAGAAATCGACTAAAAAAAACAGGAGCACAGACATGTTTAAATTCATTGTCTGCACTCCTTTAAGTAAAATCATACACTATGAATTGCCCGAAGTTCTCTATCTTCTCTCAGTTATCTTCCGGCTCAATGATCACTATGGATGTTAAAATCGGCGTTACACTGAAATAACCCAATACATCCGTACTCCCGGCTAGTACGCTAATATTCGTATCGGGATTCTGAGGAGGAGGGCTAAATAATCCGCCATCACTGTAAAGAAGATTGACTAACTGCACTAGGTAATCGTAGGGTTCCTTGTTTAATCTATACAGCTCCAGTCTTACTTGATCCCCCACTTCAAAGTCGTATCCCAACTCAAGTCCCTTTTCAAAAATAGTAAGGCCAAATGTATCATCAAAAAGCAGGTAATCTTCCCGATCATTCTTTAGTGTATCATTCTGTATCACACGAATTCTGTAGTAATTATCATCTTCAAAAGGTATTTTCCCATACACTTTAATATAATACCCCTCATCTCTAAAAAGTCTTTCCGGTTGGTATTCGTAAGTCACGCTATCTACAATTGGCGGTTCCAGCATCTCACCAGCTGCGGTGTATTCGTTCTCTTCCCATTTCACAAACAACTGATACATTTCTCCTATTTGAGCTACATGGCTAGGTGATGCAGGTCTATAACTGGAAGATTGGGGGTCAAAAGAAAAAGGGATGGTTTCTTTAGTTCCTGAATTGAGGACATAAACCTGAGCATCCCGTATCACGTCCACCGCTCCACCATCAAAGTAATTCTGTGACAGTGTCACCTTCACCTCATTATAAAAAGGCCTATCTGACCATGTCGCCTCAATCACAGGTATTCTGGAATCAGCTGAACGCAAAGGCAGTTCAACTTCCTCCTGGCAGGAAAAAGCTAAACTTGCAAGGAGTACTATGCTAATTTTCTTCATGTTAAAACTCAAAATTATACGTAATAGAAGGCAAAAATGTGAATAGGTAAGTCATCACAATTCCTTGCCTCACTGATTCTATAGGACCATCGTCGGTTCTGCTATACTTGATATCATCATTATAGATTTCTCTGAACTCATAAGAGAAAGGATTTTTTCGTCCATATAGGTTGTAAATGCTAAAATTCCAGCTTCCTCTCCATTTTCTTCCTTTATCGGCATTTTTCCACGTGACAGATGCATCCATTCTATGGTAATCAGGAAACCTGTCTTGATTTCTATACTTAGAATAAAGCGGTACTGCCTGCAAATCAACTGAATAAATTCCCACCGGAAATGAAACCGCCTGACCTGTGGTATATATGAATGTCATTCCTGCCGACCAGGAAGGCGAAAACTCATGATTTAAAACTAAAGTAATATCATGAGGTCGATCATATCGGGGATTGTATTTCAATCCTTCAGAGACTCCGGGGGTTTTACGCCAGGAGCGGGACCAAGTATAGGCCAGCCATCCCGTGGTTTTTCCTACATTTTTTCTCAACAAAAATTCAGCCCCATAAGCCCAACCGTTTCCGGAAAGTATTTCTGTCTCAATTTGATCAGTAAATAGAATTTGGGCACCATTTCTCAAATCAATTATATTTTTAAAATCCTTATAATATCCTTCTACAGAGAATTCCCATCGATTATTATCAAAATTCCGAAATAGCCCAAGTGAAACTTGGTCCGACCTTATCGGAGGAACATATGTCCCCGCCAGCATCCATCGGTCTATAGGCAATCCTGCAGAGCTATTGGATGCGATCTGAACGTATTGGAAGTTTCTGTTATAGGCTGTCTTGAGAGAAAATTCATCGTTGATTAAATATCTAAATGCAACTCTCGGCTCCAACCCTTGATAGAACTTAATCTGTTCAAATTTCTTATAATTTAGGGTATCTATAATCTGCGCATTGGGTGTAGGTACACCACCTTCATAGGCATAATCCACTCCTTTGCCTACTTGATTGTAAAAACCCCATCTAAGTCCTGCTTCTGCGCTCAATTTGGGCGTAACCTCATAGGTAAGTCCCGCAAACAGATTATTAAGCAATCCATTTTTCGGGTTTGTATCGATTTGCTGGATATTACTATCCCTGCCAGGATTCAGGGCTATGGGTGCGAAATGGTAATACTGGCTGTGAAAACCCCAATAAGTCTGAAAAGATTCACCTTTAACGTAGGTCCAGATGCCTTTCATGCCTGATTCGGAAAGGTTATTTTTCCACTCAAAGCCAGCGCTTGACTCGTCAAATTCCACACTGTAATCATACCTGGAATGATATCCTTGTAAATCAAAGAACAGCTTATCCGAGATATTTCTATTCCATTGAGCAGAAGACACCCAATTGGTCCAACCTAATCCGAATTGGTCATCCAGACCAAGGAAATCACTTCCCCGGTAACTTGAAACAGTCAGCTTATCTTTTTCACCCAGAATAAAAGACAGTTTCCCACTGAGATCATAAAAGTTCAGCTTATTGTTATTGACATCCTTATCGTTTGATAGCTTCAGAAAGAGGTCTGCGTAAGTTCTTCGTGCAGAAATCACAAAAGTTGATTTGTCAGAAAATAACGGTCCATCCAAAGTCAATCTGGACGAAATGGTTCCTATCCCTCCCTCTCCGTGAATTTGTTGGTTATTTCCTTCACGCAATGAAACATCAATCAAAGACGATAATCTTCCTCCAAAAGAAGCTGGCATATTACCCTTGTAAAGCTCCACCTGAGCCAGCGCATCGGGATTGAACACAGAGAAAAATCCAAAGAAATGTGAAGGATTATAAACAGGCGCACCGTCCAGCTGCACCAAATTCTGATCAGCGGAGCCTCCACGGACAAAAAGGCCTGTAGTCCCCTCTCCTGCGGTCTGAACACCAGGGAGCAGCTGCAAACTTCTAAGCAGATCTACTTCACCAAACAGTGCCGGAATATTTTTAATGGTAGCGATGGGAATTGTTGCTTTGCCGGTTTCAATATTGCGAACCTGCTCATCCGGTCTTCTCTCCTGAATAATAATTTCATCCAGAGACATTTCTTCAGCTTTTAAGAAAAAACGCTGTGCTTTATCAAGGTCTTTTGCTGTAATTACCCGTGTAGAACTTTCAAACCCCACAAAAGAAACTACCAAGCGGGCAGGAAGCGATTTGATTTCTATCCGAAAAGTCCCATCCTCTTCAGAAATCACTCCGGTGGAGATATCCCCTTCCCAGTAAACGCTTGCCCCCGGAAGTGGAGAGGAGTTGCCCGAATCAAGTACTTGTGCGGTGAAAAAACCGTTTTTTTGAGCGTTAACCTCAAAAAAAGATAAAAAGAAAATGAAAAAGAAAATGAAATTACTCCGTTTGGCAGTTGCCTTCATGCTGCGTTTTTTTGAAAACTATATTCAAAGCTACACGATTCAAAAAAATTAATGTTTGTTAATTATTAATAACATTTGAATTTATGGTCGCCAGTTACGCCATTCTTCCTTTCAAAGTAATCTTTATTTTATAATTTCAGGTCATGATTTGGGCATATCCGGACGTAAAACTCACCCTCTTGCTAGCCGGCATTTTCGGCTTGCTGTATTTTATTTATCTATTTCGCTACTGGAAAATCAATAGTAGACTCGAAGTACAAAAGCGCAGACTGTTCACCAAAGTGGTAATCAGAACGGTTTATTTTGTGCTGTTTCTCATTGCATTTGCCGGACCATCCATAGGTACGACCCTGAAAGAAATTCAGGAAGAGGGCAAAGACATCTTTATAGCAATAGATTTATCTCAGTCTATGAATGCCACGGATGTAGGACCTAGCCGGCTTCAGCGTATTAAGTTTGAGTTGAAAAACCTAACAAAAAGTTTTCCTTCGGATAGAATAGGATTGATTATTTTCAGTTCTGAAGCATTTCTTCAGTGCCCTCTTACCTTTGATCAAAGTGTGCTTCAATTGCATATCGATGGTTTGAATACAGGATTGGTTCCCAATTCCGGTACAGACCTCAATGGACCACTGAGAATGGCTGAACAAAAATTTCTCAACGATGAAAGCCAGGAAGTGAAAGCCAAGTCAATCATTCTAATTTCTGACGGAGAAAATTTCGGCGATGATCTAGGGGAAATTGGCTCCAAATTGAATAATGAAGGAATAAAAGTGTTCTCATTAGGAATAGGAACGACAAGTGGAAGCAGTATCCCCAGAGGAAACGGTCTGGTGATTGATCCTCAGACAGGCAAACCTGCACAAACTGCTCTTGATCGCTCATCCCTTCAGAAAATCGCTGCCGAGACAGATGGACAATACTTTGAGATTTCTGATGAAGTTCAGGAAATCGGAAATTTAATTTCTGCATTAGAACGGCTAGAGGGCGGAGTCACCGGATCTAGAATTGTGGAAGCTTCCGCAAATAAGTATTTTTATTTTCTTTTGGCCGGCTTAGTCCTTTCTTTGCTGGACATGATGTTACCAATCAAAACTATCAAATTGTAAATGAGCTGGAGTAAGCTAATATTGGCTGTTTTTCTTCTGATTCCCGCATCCTGGACTCGGGTTTCCCGATTGAATTCTGCCATAAATCTGGCAGGAGAAAGCTACGCCAAAGCTGAATACGAACAGTCAATCACAAACCATCAGATTCTAATTGATGAATTCGGATATTCTTCACCTGAACTGGATTATAATCTGGGACTCAGCAATCAATATGCTGAGAAGCCGGAAGAGGCCGGTGCTTTTTATGACAAGGCTTCTGTATCCTCAAACAAGATGCTTGCCTCCTTTGCTTTCAATCAGGGAGGAGTATTACTGGGAAATAAAAAAGAATACGAACCAGCACTGAGCAAATTTAAATCTGCCTTGATCCAAGATCCTAATAATGAGGTAGCCCGACACAATTATGAATTGCTGGCAAGATGGTTACAACGTGATCAAGAACGCAAAGACCAAGATGAAAACAAGCCTGATCCTTCTGAGTTTGCCAAGCGCAAAAAAGCTGAAGCAGACAGAATGGTGGAACAATTCCGCTTCAAAGATGCGTTTAACCTAATGAATGAAGCTTTGCAACAAGATGAAACCGTTGCGGCTTACCAGCAGTTTATCAGTAGTCTTCAAGAAATCACAGAGATCGATGAAAAATAAAATTCTAATACTTCTGGGATTGGCTTTTACTCTTAGCATTGCGTCTAGTATTGCCCAAACTTCCGGAGAATACTTTAACCGTGCTGCCCGTTCTTATGTAAAAACTGAAAAGGATCAAGCTTTAGCTACAGTCAATGATGGGTTGTCCAAATATCCAAGTGATGCCAAACTTCAGGCTTTGAAAGAAAAGCTGGAAAAAGAGCAGGAAGAACAAGACAAGCAGGACCAACAAAACCAGCAGAATCAAGATCAACAACAGAAGCAACAGCAGGAAGATCAACAGAGTCAGGGTGAAGATGGGGAGCAGCAAGAATCCAAGGAAGACGGCGACAAAACCGATGAGGATAAAGCCAAAGAATCCCAATCCGGCGATCCATCTGAGAAGAGTGATGATAAGCCCGGCGAAAATGCCAATGACCAAATGGATGCCAATCTAGCTGACAAGCAAAAGGCTATGGAGGAGTTTAAAGAAAAGCTAAAAGCAATGAATCTCACTCCTGAGCAAGCCGCACAAATACTCGAAAGCATGAACGCTGCAGAGCTACGCTACATTCAGCAAAACAAGAAAAAAGCCACTGAAAGGCCTAAAAGAGGGATTCCTGATTGGTAATAGATAGATATAAGATTTTAGACACAAGATTCAAGACTGGTAAATCCGGAGTATTTAACGTCTTGTAACCCAATGAATTTAATTTATGCAATTGGTCATCTTATTCTAATTTCTTGATTCTAAGTTCTTGGCTCTATGTTTCAGTTCCTTGGCTCTTAGATCTAATGTCTAGTATCTAAAATCTAGCGTCTCATTTTAAACCCAAATAAACATGATCAAAGAAGTATACATCGTTTCAGCCGTGAGAACTCCTTTGGGGAGTTTTGGAGGTAAGCTAGCCGGACTTACAGCAGTGGAGCTCGGAAGTGCAGCCATTAAGGGAGCGCTCACCAAAGCCGGTGTTAAATCGGAGGAGGTTCAGGAAGTTTTTATGGGAAATGTGATTTCCGCTAACCTGGGGCAAGCTCCGGCCAGACAGGCTTCTATCGGGGCAGGAATTGGCTACAACGTTCCTTGTACCACAGTGAACAAAGTCTGTGCTTCCGGTATGAAGGCCGTTATGTTTGGCGCACAGTCTATCATGCTTGGGATCAATGATGTAGTGGTGGCAGGAGGAATGGAAAGCATGTCAAATGTGCCGTTCTATGTACCACAGGCAAGGTTTGGCTATAAATACGGTAATGCAGAATTTATAGACGGCTTGGTAAAAGACGGGCTTTTCGAAGTGTATTATAAATTCCCGATGGGAAATTGTGCAGATAATACGGCCAAAGAAATGAATATTTCCCGGGAAGCTCAGGATGCCTATGCCATCCAATCCTACCAACGCTCGGCTGATTCTTGGGCCAAAGGCTACTTCAAAGATGAAGTCATCCCGGTAGAAATCAAAGGTAGAAAAGGCGAAACTATCCTCATCGATGAGGACGAGGAATATAAGAATGTGATGTTTGACAAAATCCCTTCACTTCGACCGGTATTTGACAAGGAAGGAACAGTCACAGCTGCGAATGCTTCCACTATGAATGACGGAGCATCAGCTTTGGTATTAGTCAGCAAGGAAAAAGCGGAGGAATTGGGATTAACACCTCTGGCAAAAATCAGGGGATTTGCCGATGCCGCCACCGATCCGCTTTGGTTTACCACTGCCCCTGCCCTAGCGATACCAAAAGCAATAAAGCATGCAGGATTGACTGCAGAAGACATTGATTTCTACGAAATCAACGAAGCCTTTTCTGCTGTGGCACTAGCCAATCAAAAAGAGTTGAACCTGGACAATGACAAAATCAATGTCTTTGGTGGAGCTGTTTCTTTGGGGCATCCGCTTGGAGCTTCGGGTGCCAGAATCATCAGCACCTTGAACTCTGTACTACATCAGAGGAATGGTAAAATCGGTGTTGCAGGCATTTGCAACGGAGGCGGTGGAGCCTCGGCGATAGTTATTGAGAAAATGTAATCAGAATCAAATTATAAAATATGCAGAAATCACTGACTATCTATTCAGTGATTTCTACTTTTACAGGAGACTTGTCTCTTATTTCTTCTGACACACTTTTCAGCAAAATATCGCTATCATTCAGATCTCCGAAAACTTCAATAATGTCTCCACCGCTTCTTCCCACATTGACAGGAACCCATAGTGTCCTATCATTTTCCATCTTGATTACAAATGTGCCCAAGGTCGAATTCAGAATTGCTGACTGAGGTATTGCATAACTGTTGCCATCAGTATTGATCGGAATCGTCACTTCCGCTATCATCTTTGGGAGTAATTCACCATCAGGATTAGTCACATCCATCTCCACCCGCTCAGCCCGCAAGCGATCATCCAGTGCTCCTGCCAATCGGGAAACCTCCGCTTTGAATACTTTTCCCGGAAACGAACGAACGGTAAATTCTACGACATTACTTTTCTTCATAGTATAAGCGTACAATTCAGGCACGTTAACTACAAGTCTCAGCTTCTTCTGTTCCTGCAATGTGAAGAGCGGTTGCTCCGATCCTCTTCCGGAGGGCCCTACATAGGCTCCCGTGCTCACATTTCGCGAAGTAATTACTCCTGAAAACGGAGCCCTTATTTCCAGGTAATTCTTGGCATCCATCACTTCCTGATAAGCCGCTTTGGCAGATTCCCATTTGGCAAGATCTGATTGCTGAGCTGCAAAAGCCATATCCAAATCATTTTGAGAGATGGTACCCGGGGTTTCACTGGTTTTCAAAACCCGGTCATACCGAGATTTACTTGCCAGATAAACCGCTTCAAATGACTTGAGTCTGGATTCTGCACCTGCCAGTTGGGAACTGATTTCCGGAGCTTCCAGCGTGACCAGCAATTGTCCCTGCTTCACTTCCGTCCCTACATCTACGAGCAGTTTCTGCACAAAACTGCTCACCTTGGCATAGATATCCACCTGCTGATTTGCTATAAGTTCACCCGGAATTCTGAAAGAGGATGACACGGCCCCTTTCTTTAACCGAAAACCTTCGTGGGTCAACACCACAGATTCCGCAGTGGTATCCGAAAATTTCTTTCCTTCAGATTTACAGCTTTGAAAAGCCATGCCAACCGCAATACAAAGAGGTATTGTAAACTTTGAATATTCTCTGATTTTCATTTTTTGCCTAGTTAGGTAATCACTCATAATCAATTGGGTGAACAGCTTAATTGGATTGTGGGATATAATGGATGCTATGTTCATCTTCAGGATCAAGAGAGACACTTTGCGTGGTAGTTTTGGCCTGGGCCCAAGAGAATGCTAAGGGAAGAATGATAAGTGCGGCAATGGTAGAGGCAATCAACCCTCCAATTACAGCTCTTCCCAGCGGAGATGTTTGTTCGGAACCTTCTCCCATTCCGATTGCGATGGGAATCATTCCCACCACCATGGCCATCGCAGTCATCACGATCGGTCGTACCCGCAGAGAAGCGGCTTCTATCGCAGATTTGGTAGCATCTCCATTTTTCAAGCGGAGTTCTTCGGCATTGGTAATGAGAAGAACAGCATTGGAAATAGAAACCCCTACTGACATGATGATTCCCATGTAAGATTGAAGATTAAGTGTAGACCCACTCGCAATCAGTAACAACAATGCCCCCATCAAGACGGCAGGTACGGTCACCAATACCACACCCGATACTTTGAACGATTGGAAGTTTGCCGCAAGCATCAGAAAAATCACCACTATTGCGACCAATAAGCCTCCCTCTAGGCTATCCAGCGTTTCGATAAGTGTGGCACTCATGCCTATCAGCTCTACTTTCAATCCCCTAGGCAGTTCGCCAAGTGAAGCTATAGCAGCATTTACATCAGCTGCCGCTGTCGCCAAATCCATATCATTTAGATTCGCTGTGACGGTTTGCATTGGGTTTGCACCCAAGTTGTCAATCTCGCCTTCAGTCCTGCCTTCCACAAACGTCGCTATATCACTAAGCACAGGCCTTGCAGAATTTCTTTTAATGGGAATTTGTCCAATTTCCTCAATACTGTTCATCTGCCCTTCCGGTACTTGGATCTGCACACTATAGCTGTTACTGTTTGCTTGATCTACCCAAACATTTTTCTCGGTAAACCTAGAGGAAGAGGTCGATGCAATAAGAGACCGGGACACGTCACTGATATCCACCCCAAGCTGCGCAGCTCTGAGTCTGTCGATGGAAATATTTATGGTCGGATAATTCACAGACTGTCCTATCTGTATATCTCTGAGGTAATCAATTGTTTTCAGTTTATCGATCAGTTTCCTTGCGTATTCCCTATTCAACTCTTTATTACGGCCTACAAAACGAACTTCAATCGGTGTAGGAGAGCCTTGACTGAGGATTTTATCAGTCAGTTCTATAGGTTCAAAGGACAGACTCATCCTAGGGTTGATTACGCCGGCTTTCTCACGGATAGCATCTTTGAGTTCATCCAAATTCACCTCGTAATCACTGTTCAAAGCAACCTGAAGCACTGCCTCATGCGGACCCGACATCCAGAGAAAAACAGGATTGATGGAATAAAGCTGGGGATGCAGCCCTACATAAGCGGATGTCACAGAGATATTCTCCTTTCCTACGATCTCGTCAATCCCGGCCAGCAGCTTGATAGTTTCCGCCTCGGTCGTTTCCATCCTGGTACCGTCAGGTAATTTCATCCTCAACTGAAACTGCCTACCATCTACCCGGGGTAAAACATCTCTACCGATCCCGTTCACCATCAATGCCACCAGCCCTACACTGACGATCAAATAAATGATCAATACAGGTTTACTGTAGGGAAGCAGCGATTCTATCAAGTTTAAATAACGTCTACGGAATCGTTCAAATAGACTGATTTTACCATCCCGATTGATATCAACCCGCTGTGCCAATAATACTTTTTGTCCATGGCTACTTTCTAAAGAACTGTCTACACCCGCCGACCTAAGCTCTTCCTGTTCATTCATTTGGCTACCGTCCGTCTTCGTGTGATGCTTTACTTTCATCAGCCAATTTGCCAAGACAGGGACGAAGGTTTGAGAAAGAAAATAGGATGCGATCATACTGAATCCAATCGCTAAAGCCAAAGGAAGGAAAAGCGAACCGGGAATGCCTCCCATGGTAAATGCGGGGGCAAACACCGCCAAAATACAAAGCAAAATGAGTAATTTAGGGTAGGCGATTTCCGCACAGGCATGCCAAATTGCAAGTGCTTTGGGTTTGCCCATATCAAAATGCTGGTGAATATTTTCTATAGTCACTGTGCTCTCATCCACCAAAATCCCTATCGCCAAAGCCAAACCGCTCAGAGTCATAATGTTTATTGTCTGACCAAACAAATTCAAGAATAAAACAGACGTAATAATTGAAGCAGGAATAGTCAAAATCACAATCAAAGCTCCGCGGGCATCACCCAAAAAAAGTAAAACCATCAAACCTGTAAGAACCGCACCAATAATCCCCTCATGCATCAAGCTGTCCACTGAATTAATCACGTACTGGGACTGGTCAAACTCAAAAGTAAGTTTGACATCCTCTGGCAATTGGCTTTGAATATCGGGAATGGATTTCTTTAGGTTTTGAACTACCTCCCAAGTGGATGCATCCGCACTTTTGGCAATACTTAAGTAAACAGATCTCCTTCCATTCACCAAGGCATAACCAGATGCAATGTCCGATCCGTCTACCACAGTAGCCACATCCTTCATGTAGAGATTATGGACATCTTCTTTGAACAGCGGAATATCTTCAAACTCCTGAACTGTACTTAAAATCGTGTTAGCAGGAGTTAAATAGTTTACATCTCCGATCCGTACATTTCCGGAAGGTGTAGTGATGTTATTTACCCGCATGGCCTCTACAAGCTGATCAGGGGTAAGATTGTGGTCACGGAGCTTTTTCGGATCCACTTTGATCACTACAGTTCTGGAACTCCCGCCAAAAGGAGGTGAAGAAACCAATCCGGGAATTGAAGTGAAGGTCGAGCGTACATTTATATTTGCGATATCGAGAAGCTCATTATTCGCTCTGGTATCCGAGCTTAAAACCAATTGTCCTACAGGCAATGTAGACGCATCAAAGCGGATTATAAAGGGTGGATTTGAGCCCGGTGGAAATACGGCCTGAATTCTATTGGAAAAGGCACTGATCTCTGCAGCTGCCTGAGCCATGTCTGTACCCGGATAAAACTCTATCTTCATCAAGGTCAAGCCTTGAATGTTTTTTGTGGTAATCTGCTTTATTCCATTGACAAAGAGAAAAATATTGACATAAGTTTTCCCATAGAATGCTTCCATCTGCTCAGGCATATAACCTCCGTGTGGATGAGACAAGTAAAGTACAGGAAGGTCTAATTGGGGAAAAATGTCAATTTTGATGGTATCCACAGCCTTTATTCCAAAGAACAAAAGACCCACTACCAACACTAAAATTGTAATTGGTTTTCTTAATGCAAAACGTATCAATTCCATTTCAATCGCTGTGGTTTAAAGTTGGTCTTCGAATAAGCTGTAATCTCCGGCTGCAGCAGCCTTAAAGAGCAAAGCTTGCCATACATTGTTATTGGCAATGGCCATATCAGTTTCAGCCCTGATTAAGAGGTAAAGGGTTTGGGTGACATTTACCAAATCAGTCAGGCCGTTTTCATACAAAGCAAGCTGTCTCTGGTAGGCCTGTGAAGCAGCCGTGACCTGAATGGGCGCTTCATTTACACTTTCCAAAGCATTTTGCAGCTTTTTATCTGACAAATTTCCCTGTAAACGAATCTGAAGCTCTGCTTGCCGGTATTCTTCCAAAAGCGCGGCATTGATAAATTTCTGAGACTGAACCTGCTTGGAAGTCCTTAGAATCTGGGAAAGGTTCCACGTGAGCCCTACTCCTACTAGGTAGTTTGATCTGGTAGGATTGATGCCATCCCAGTAGGAATGTGAAAAGTCCGTATCATCCAAATTGTAGGTAGGCCCAAAACCGGAAGCACGCGTCTGGACAATCCCGATCAAAGCAATCGAAGGATAATTGAAGGTGCGGAAATAGGCAGTCTGCTGCTCATTCACATTGACCCTAGCCCGGTACCATTCCAATAGTGGGTGATTCGAAATGCCCGTGTCGGCTACAAATTCTTGCGGAACCCTAGAGAGAAACAGGGTGTCCAGTGTGTATTCCTTGCTGTCGACACCAATCAGGTTCATCAGGGTATTTTGAGCTTCCAATTCTCTATCCAGAGATTTCAGGTAAGCGATTTTAGCATTGGAAAACTCCGCATCGGCCTGAGAAGAATCCACTCCGGCGATCAAACCGTTTCTGGCTTTAGCTTTTACGATCTGCTGGAAAGTCGCTGCTCTTTCCATGTTTTTCTCAAAAGTAACCGTGAGCTTATGTGCAGCTACTCCGTCTAGATAGGCACTAGCTACCTTTACTTGATGCTGGAATATTTCTTGAGTCAGGTCTTTTTGGTCCTGATCAGCAACAGCCTCAGCAGTTAGTATTTTTCTGGAAGCCCTTCCAAACGAAAAAACCTCCCAGTTGATGTTGGCAACGTAGGAAGCGCCAAATGCCGCATCCCAGTTTTGCTCACTTCGGGGAAGACCGGAAGAAGCTACTCCATAGCCGCCAAATCCCCATAATGGACTGATTATCCCATTCACAGTTCCGTAATCCTGCTGGGCAGAAAGTGTAAAATCAGGCAGATATTCCCGTTTGGCTTTGTCTGCCAGCGCAATGGAGGATGCCGCATAATATCCCTTTGCCTGAATGGTTCCATAATTGGTTACCGCCATATCCACAGCCTCTTTGATTGTGAGCGTTTCCTGACCATAGACATTGCCTACAGATATCAACAGCAGCAGTAAAATGCATAAAAGCTCACTTTTTGATTTGTTCATAAACCCAATTTTATTCATCTAATGGCAAAAGCCAGTCTAGCATTCTTTACAAACTCCTTGTCTTATTTTTCAAAAGTGATTCGATTGGACAATATCCTGATCAAGCATTTTTTTTTAACCGAACCTTTACCAACCGGTTAATTACAGGAATTTTAAATCTTCAGATTCAATACATAGTGGGTTTATTGCGCTTGCAAGACTTAAAAAAAGTCCCTCATTCCGGCAAGATGTATTGCGCTAACTTGGTCGGTGACTTTCGTGCTACTTCCGATTAGTGTATATACATCTGATTTTCCTGCATGATAATACAGTGGCCTTAGTATACCGCGGACTCATTGATGACTCCTTAAATCTTTTTTACAAATGGAAAATGGGATACACGAAAAAAAGTAAGCCCGAATATTTCTATTACTCCTTGAAATAGATTCAACCAACTAAAAAAAACACAATCAGGAATAAGATTTTTTTATACTCTTACCAATGAATGGAATATTTACCAGAGATTTGACAACTTGTCAAGGTCATCTTCCCAAAACCCAAAAACTGTGAGAAAAACAATTGCCTTTATCCTTTTGACAATTTTAGCTCAGTATTCCTACGCTCAGGACACTATCCGTACCTACTATGACGAGGAGGAAACCCTCATCAAGGAATTGTTTTTTGTGGTGAATGGGAAAGCCAACGGTGAAATCAAGCGCTTTGACGGAGAGGGAAACCTTGTTCTTATCGGACAACTGAAAGATGACCAAAGAAATGGGCTGTTTGTGGATTTGGACCCTGACACAGGAGATACCGTGAGAACCATTCCTTTTGTAGAAAATGTCCGGTCGGGAGAATCCAGAAGCTATTTCCCCGGTGGCAAACTTAAGCAAACATCCATTTATATAGCTAACCGGATCGAAGGAGAAGTGATCACCTATTATGAATCCGGTCAGATTAGCGATAAAACCAACTTCAAAAACAACAAGCCAAATGGTGTGAGCGAAACATTCTATGAATCGGGAAAACAAGCTTCCAAAGTTCATTTCTTCGAAGGTAAATACGATGGTCTTTTCGAAGAATTTACAGAAAGTGGCCAAATTCTCATTTCTGCCATCTATTCAGACGGAGAACTGGACGGCAGAGAAACTCAATTCTATGAAGATGGACAGGTACTTTCCGTGATTGACTTCTCAAAAGGGCTTTTGGATGGAATCTATGAGCTCAATTATCCCGATGGATCACCGAAACGAAGAGGGAGCTATAAGAAAGGATATGAGGAAGGAGAATTGGTTTCCTATTACCAAAATGGAGAAATCAGAGAAAGGGGAATTTTTAAAAAGGGAATACCGACCCAGCCAACTGAAAAATATTACCCTTCCGGTGCAATTGAGCAAAAAAAGAGCTTTGACAAGCTGGGTAATCCTGTATTGGAAATAAACTACTTTGAAAATGGCCAAGTTAATTTTGCTGTCAATTACCAGGACAACAAACCTGAAGGAGAAGTAAGAGTCTACAGAGAAGACGGATCTCTTGAAGAAATAAGAAGATTTAAAGCCGGAAAACTGGATGGAAATCGGGATTTTTTTGATGAAAAGGAAGCCCTCATCACTACCGAGATCTACGAAATGGGTAACAAAATCAATAAATAATAGATCAGGCTAGAGAAGAAAGGCAAAGCTTTTTCTATTTTTGCCCAAACAATAAAAGGATGAGTAACGCAATCAAAGAAACCCATTTCCAGTTTCCGGGACAACAGGGATTTTACAAAGGTAAAGTTCGTGATGTCTATATGTTTGACAAAGAATTGGTTGTAGTCGCATCCGACAGAATTTCAGCATTTGACGTGGTTTTGCCCAAACCGATTCCTTACAAGGGGCAGGTGCTGAACCAGATCGCCGCCAAATTCTTGGCTGCTACATCCGATATTGTGCCGAACTGGGTCACTTCCACCCCCGATCCCAATGTAACTATAGGTATCCGGTGTGAGCCTTTCAAAGTAGAAATGGTGATTCGGGGATACATGTCCGGTCATGCGGCCAGAGAGTATAAAGCAGGAAAGCGTACTATCTGTGGAGTAGCGATGCCTGAGCACATGCGTGAAAATGACCCTTTCCCTGAGCCAATCATTACACCTACTACTAAGGCTGACGAAGGACATGACGAAGATATTTCCAGAGAAGAAATTCTGAAACAGGGAATAGTAAGTGCTGCAGATTACGAGCAACTGGAAAAGTACACCAGAGCATTGTTCCGGCGCGGTCAGGAAATGGCCAATGAAATGGGACTAATCTTGGTCGACACCAAATATGAATTCGGAAAGGTAGGCGATAAAATCCTCCTGATTGACGAAATCCATACGCCTGATTCTTCCCGCTATTTCTATGCAGATGGATATGAAGAAAATCAGGCCAAGGGGATCGCTCAAAAGCAACTTTCCAAAGAATTTGTGAGACAATGGTTAATTTCGAATGGTTTTCAGGGCAAGGATGGACAATCTGTGCCTGAAATGACAGACGAAATTGTAGAAAGCATCTCTGATCGCTATATTGAGCTCTTCGAAAAAATAACAGGAGAGAAATTCCAAAAAGCTAACACAACAGAAATCGAGTCTAGAATCGAAAAAGCAATTCTTTCGCATCTAGGCTAAAAGACCAATTAACTTATATTATGAAATCGAGTTTGCCTGCGGTAGGCAGGGATTCCCCGTCCGACAACAGGCGGACATCCCGTTTCCTTCGTCACGGACAAGTTATTACCTTTAAAAAACAAACACATGAAATCGAGCATGATCCCGTACCTACGGGACCACACACCGGGATGATTATAATACATGCGAGATTCCATATGACCACTGAAAAACAATTATAATCATATGAAATATTCAATAGATAAAAAAGAACAGTACGTCATCTTCACTCCACAGGAAGAGAAATTGGATTCATTGCTTGCCCCGGTTATGAAATCTGAATTATTGACGATTCATGCTGAAGGCTTCGAAAATCTGGTTTTGGACATGAGCGAGGTAAAATATGTGGATTCATCAGGACTAAGCGCTTTGCTGGTTGGAGATAGAGAATTTGGCAAAAACGGCGGTGTTTTCATCATTTCCGGAGTTCAGGATCATGTGATGAAGCTTTTGAAAATCTCCATGCTGGACAAAAAATTAAACCTGGTGAACTCTCTTGAAGAAGCTAGCGAAGCTATCTTCATGCATGCCATTGAAAGCGGAGAAGAAGAGGAGGAGGAAGGTTGATACCGGAGTTTGAAGTCACCATATTAGGAAACACTTCTTCTATCCCTGTGCATGGAAGACATCATACTGCCCAAGTCGTTAGATTTGGGCAGGATTTTTTACTGCTTGACTGTGGAGAGGCCATGCAGTTGCAAGCTCGTGCCTTCAAGATCAGAGTCTCCAAAATCAATACTATTTTCATTTCTCATCTTCACGGAGATCACTATTTGGGATTGGTTGGACTTCTTTCGAGCTATCACTTAGCCAAAAGAACAAGTCCGCTAACCCTCTTTGGTCCCCAGGGACTAGACGAAATCATCACTACGCATTTTCGCTGGAGCAATACAAAACTGAGTTATCCCCTCACTTTTGTACAAACCCATGACGATGGATTGAACCTACTTCTGGACACTCCTAGATATCAGGTGTATAGTTTCCCTTTAAAACATAGATTACCGACGACCGGTTTTCTGATCAAAGAAAAACATGGGCTTAGGAGTATGATCAAGGAAAAATTGCAGCAAGACAATCTATCTTTTGCTGCTATACAATCCCTTCGCAAGGGAATCGATTATAAAGATGAAAATGGCAAAAAGTACAAAGTCAACGCCTATACGCATCCTTTGCCTCCGCTTCGCTCCTATGCCTACTGCTCAGACACTATATATAATCCTGATTTGAAACCATACCTAGAGAATGTAGATCTGCTTTACCATGAATCCACTTTTATGGAAGACAATCGGGAGCGGGCAGCAGTGACTTTTCACAGCACCGCAAAGCAAGCCGCAGAAATTGCAAAAATAAGTGGCGTGAAAAAGTTGCTTCTCGGTCATTTCTCTTCACGATATACGGATCTGGAGCTTATGTTAGGGGAAGCAAAAAGTGTGTTTCCTTCTAGTATTTTAAGTGAGGAAGGTCAGACATACGCTATATGAACAAAGCACAAAATTCCCGCAAGACCAATCTTTTCATCATTCTGGGCAGCATCTTTCTGACCAATGCAATTCTTGCGGAGATCATAGGTGTAAAGATATTTTCCGCAGAGAAAACCTTGGGGTTTGCTCCCGTAAACTGGACTTTTTTTGAAGTATATTTATTGGATTTCAACCTAACGGCCGGTGCCATAATATGGCCTGTGGTCTTTATCACGACCGATATTATCAATGAGTACTTTGGTAAAAAAGGCGTAAAAAAAATCTCATTTCTGACTGCCGGATTGATTGCCTATTCATTTGTAGTAATCAGTGTGGTCACCGCTTTGACACCGGCGGATTTCTGGCTGGATGTGAATGCCACTACACCTACAGGTGATAGTTTTAATATCAGCTATGCTTTCAACACAATCTTCCGACAAGGACTTGGTATCATCATCGGTTCACTCACGGCGTTCCTAATAGGTCAATTGATCGATGTGTATGTGTTTCAAAAGTTGAGAGCTATCACAGGTGAAAGCAAAATCTGGCTAAGAGCCACCGGATCCACCTTGGTCAGTCAGTTTATCGATTCATTTGTAGTGCTGGGAATCGCTTTCTACGTGTTTGGAAACTGGAGTGTAAGCCAGATCATCGCAGTGGGAATAATGAATTACATCTATAAAATGGTCGTTGCTATTGCGCTTACACCGTTACTTTACCTAGGTCATGGGCTGATTGACCGCTACCTAGGCAAAAAACTGGCTGAAGAAATGATAGCGGAAGCGAGTGAGGATAAATCCTTCCTTTGATAGTTGCCTCATCGAGGGAAGGAAAGAAAAAATTCAACTTATTATTAAGGAAAAGTTAGCAAGTGATTAATTGCAGGAAAATAGGCTAATTCATTATTTTTCAGAGAAATCTCAAGCTGAAAGGTGATATTTAAAAGGTGAGAATAAAAAAGGCGAAACTTATAAATTTGATTTCACCCCATACAATCCCCTGTAAAACCATTATTCCACTAGTCCAACCAAATATTTATCTCCAAAAGCAGTCATTTTTTCACGATTATTCTAAAAACTTTCGACCACTGTTTGGTATTACAAAATATTAATCCTACTTTTGTGCCGTCAATAAGACATAGAACAAAATTTTTCGTGCCGTGAATTCCTTACTGTCGCTTGTCGGGATATTTACTAGGACCGAATGGCAGGGAAATTAAGGAAACATCATGGATCAAACACTCAAGTTCTCAGACTTGGGAATTTCTTCAGAAATTCTTAAGTCAGTGGAAGAGATGGGCTATACCCAACCTTCCCCAATTCAAATTCAATCAATCCCTTTTATCCTGCAAGGAAGAGATGTCATAGGACAAGCTCAAACAGGTACGGGTAAAACAGCAGCTTTTGCTATCCCAATCATCGATTTGGTCGATGCAGATCTCAACAAGCCGCAAGCAATCATTCTTTGCCCTACCCGTGAACTTGCTGTTCAGGTAGAAGGCGAAATTCAAAAACTTGCCAAATATCACAGGGCAATCAATTCTGTAGCTATCTACGGTGGTGAATCTATTGATCGTCAGATCAGAGTTCTCCGTAAAGGCGTTCAGATCGTAGTAGGTACTCCAGGCCGTGTACAAGATCACATCAACCGTGGCACATTAAAGCTTGATTCAGTAGGCATCCTTGTATTGGATGAGGCTGATGAGATGCTGGACATGGGCTTCAGGGATGATATCGAAGCTATCCTTCAGGAAATGCCGGATGAAAGACAGACAGTCTTCTTCTCCGCTACTATGGCCAAGCCTATCATGGACTTGACCAGAAAATATCAGACAAATCCAGAAATTGTCAAAATTGACAAAAAGGAATTGACTGTATCCAATATTGAACAAACCTATTACGAAGTCAAAAATCCATTGAAATTGGAATTGATGGCTCGTTTGATGAACGTTCACAACATCAACCTAAGTGTGGTATTCTGTAATACCAAAAGAATGGTGGATGAAGTGACTGAAGGATTAGTCGCAAGAGGAATCGCCGCGGATGCACTTCACGGAGACTTATCCCAAGCTCAGCGGGACAAAGTAATGGGCAAATTCCGTAAAGGACATTGCAAAGTATTGGTTGCTACAGATGTGGCAGCTAGAGGAATTGACGTAGACAATGTAGAGGCTGTATTCAATTACGACCTTCCATTAGACGAAGAATATTACGTACACCGAATCGGCCGTACAGGTCGTGCCGGCAAAAACGGTAAAGCGATCAACTTTGTGACAGGTAGAAGAGATAGCTTCAAGATGAGAGATTTGGAAAGATATACCAAAGCTACTATCACGAAGATGTCCCCTCCTTCTGCTGCCGAATTGATTGAATTGAAAAAAGCTCAGTTCATCCAAAAAGTAACAGAGCAGGTTCAGAAAGAAGAAGACAACCAAATCTTCGAAGCAACTATAGGCCAGATGCTTGCTGAAGGTCTTACACTTGATCAAGTGGCAGTAGGCCTTATCAAAATCGTAATGGGCGACTCAGTGAAAGAAATGAGCGAACAGAACTTTAGCATTGATGCCAGCGGTGGAGACAGAAGAAGAGATGGTGGACGTGACGGCGGAAGATTCGAAAGAGGTGGACGCGGTGAAAGAGGAGAACGTAGCGAAAGAGGCGGAAGAAACGAAAGAGGCGGTGAGAGAAGAAGAGAATTCGGAAACCGTGAAGGTGGATCAAGAGATGGTGGTAAAAGACCTGAAAGAGCTCGTGAAGCAAACATGACCCGTCTGTTTTTGAACCTTGGTGCAAAAGACAGAATCCGTCCAAATGATATTGTAGGTGCGATTGCAGGTGAAACCGGAGTACCGGGACGCAGCATTGGCGGCATCGATATCTATGACAACTTCTCTTTCGTGGATGTTCCTTCCAAAGACGCTGATCAGGTGATCCAAGGAATGAAAAATAACACCATCAAAGGCAAGAGTGTCAGCATGGAAGTCTCTAAAGGTTAATAGATTTTAAGGTTTATATGGTTCAAAGCACATTTCTTCATTGAAATGTGCTTTTTTTGTGTCTTATTAAATTGCATATGCAGCTCTTTTTTCAAGAAAACATCACCCCTCCTCTTATCACACTGGAACCGGATGAATCCAAGCATCTATGTCGGGTGCTTCGCAAAAAGCAAGGGGATCATGTATTTGTGACAAATGGAGCAGGTCTTCTTTTTGAATGCGTGATACTGGAAGCAAACCCCAAAAAGACAAGCCTGAAAGTGCTGAACACTACCGAAGTGGAAGAAGACAGCTTTCATATTCACCTCGCCATCGCTCCTACCAAAAGCCCCGATAGAATGGAGTGGATGGTGGAGAAAATCACTGAAATCGGCTTTCATGAACTTACTCTTCTACAAACCGTGAATTCAGAAAGAAGCTATCTAAAAACTGATCGCCTGGAGAAAAAAATTATCTCTGCCTGTAAGCAAAGCCTGAAGTACCGAATCCCTACCCTGCATCCAATTGCAAAATTGGATGAAATTCTGGGCTCGGGAGAATTTGAAGATTATCAGAAGTTTATCGCTTATGTGGATGAGCATCATGAGCAACATTTGTTTGACATAGCTGAATCACGGGGAAAGTACCTGGTTCTGATAGGCCCGGAAGGCGATTTTGATCCGGTCGAAATCCAAAAAGCATTGGATATGGGTTTCAAACCTGTATCATTGGGCAAGGCAAGGCTACGCACAGAAACAGCAGGTCTGGCAGTTATACAAATGCTACAAACACTAAATCGATAAAATAATCGTTTTTTTCACAATGTGTTAAAGTTCTTGTTGAATAAACTATTGCATTTTCCTTAATTTAGAGTCAAAGAAAATTTTTACCGTGCCGTACAAAGAGCGAGAAATAGAAAAGAAATATCATTCCATTGGTGAAGTAGCCCTGATGTTCAAGGTGGCGCCTTCCTTGATTAGATACTGGGAGGGTGAGTTTGATATCATTCGTCCAAAGAAAGACAGAAAAGGAAACAGACGTTATACCAAGGTAGATATCCAAAAAATCAAATACATCTACCATTTGGTTAAGGAAAAAGGGTATACACTCCAAGGAGCCCAAGAAGTGATAAAATCCGGCAAGGAACAAGGATTTGACAAGGTGGAGGCGGTTCAAAAGCTTCAGGAAATCAGAGATTTTTTAATAAATATCAGGGACGAATTCAATGCAAAATCAGACGCATGATGATCTAAGATACCTTTTGGCACTATCTCTAGCTCCCAAAATTGGGCCTGGAGTTTTCAAAGCCATTATGGCTTATTCAGGTTCTGCCTACAATTTTTTCAAACTACCTAAAGGAAAGGTAGCTAAGACTCCCAAAGTCGGTGAGAAATTACTGGCCCTTCGAAATCAAGAAATAGAACTGCTTCGCAAAGCCGATGAGCTAATCGATGAATGTGAAAAAAAGCATTTTCAGATCCTCACTCCTCTTCACCCTGATTTCCCGCAGCGTTTCAAAATGCAGGAGGATAGCCCTGTTGTAATTTTCACACAAGGCAAAAACCTGCTCAACCTAGAGCGCACAGTAGGAATAGTGGGAACCCGAAGTGCGACTGCTTACGGGAAATCTGCCACCCGAAAGATTATAGAAGACTTAGCCATTTATCAGCCCGCAATTATTTCAGGTTTGGCTTATGGAATTGATATTGAAGCGCACCGGGCAGCCTTAGCAGTAGGATTGCCTACTATCGCCGTGATGGGATCTCCTATTGGCCATATTTATCCCGCTGTTCACAAAAAAACGGCGGAGACAATTATGAAAAACGGCACTTTGGTCAGTGAATATGCTCCCGGAAGCACCATGGTACCGGGTAATTTCCCCGCAAGAAACCGTATTATAGCGAGCCTCTCAGACGCACTGATCGTAGTGGAAGCAGCTGAAAAAGGAGGTGCATTGATCACCGCGGAAATTGCCTACAGCTACGACAAAGATGTTTTTGCCGTACCCGGCAACCTGCAATCACAGTATAGTGAAGGTTGCAATCTACTTATCAAGAAAATGAAGGCTAATATCTACACCGGTCCAAATGATATAGCGGAAGCACTTTTTTGGAGCAAACCCGGTGAAGTAAAAGCTAACAAACCTCAACTTGATTTGACCAATCGGGATAAAGAAGATCAGGCTATTCTTGGACTTTTGATGGAAAAAGAGGAAGTAGAAATTGATTCGCTTAGTGTTGCCACAGAGATACCCCTCGGTATGCTTTCGTCTAAATTGCTGGCATTGGAATTTGAGGGCATAGTGAAGTCACTTCCCGGGAAGAAATATAAGCTCCTAGCATAGTCACTCCCTTTTCAAGGATTAAACACAAAATTTGCCAGCTTCATAGCCTCCCCAAACTCTGTTTTGTTGATTCCGAGATCAAAACCTGCAGATTCCAAGGTGTCAATTATTACCTCAGTGGCCATATTTCCGACCAATTCATCATCAGCCATAGGACAGCCTCCGAAGCCTTTAAGCGCACCGTCAAAGCGCCTGCAGCCCGCTTTTGCCCCAGCTCGTATTTTCGAAGCGATAGTCTCCGGTCTACTATGTAGATGCGCACCAAACTCGATGTGGGGGAAAGCAGAGATCTGCAAGCTCAGCAAACTTCCGATCAACTCAGGATCCGCTGCTCCAATAGTATCTGATAGCGAGATTATTTTCACTCCCAGCTGATCCAACTTTTCCACCAAACCTGCTACCAGTTCCGGTGAATAGGGATCTCCATAGGGATTTCCAAATCCCATACTGAGGTAGGTGACTAGGGTCTTGCCCTTAACTTCACATAAGTTCTGGATCGCTTCTACCGTATTCAAAGCCTGCTTGATGCTGACATTGGTATTGCGCTTCTGAAAAGTCTCAGATACTGAAAGTGGGAATCCCAGGTAATCGATCTCTGGAAAATCCATCGCATCCTCGGCTCCGCGTACATTGGCTACTATCGCCAGAAGTTTACTCTTGGCATGATGTAAATCCAATAAGCTCAGAACCTCGGCAGTGTCACGCATCTGAGGAATCGCTTTAGGATTTACAAAACTCCCGAAATCTATCGTATCAAAACCAACTTCCAACAATTGATTGATATACGCAGCTTTGATAGCGGTATCAATAAATCCGGAAATTCCCTGCATCGCATCCCGCGGGCATTCTATCAATTTAATCATGTCACAAGTTATCAAAGATCATTTACTCCACCACTGATTTTTCAGGCAAGAACAGTTTCTAACGCCAAACTTGTCCGTTTGCTGACAAACGTCCTCTCTATATTTTTACCAATTATGCACAGATTATGGAAAAATTGGGTAATAATTATCCTAAACCGGGGAAAAACCTAAATCTAAAAAAGTTGTAAAAAATTGTTCAAGAATGTTGATCTAAGGCAATAGGGCCTTTTTAAGCCTACTGTTCTAGACAAACGACAGCTTGGAAAGAGTATTGCAAGAGAATGATTGGAATTAAACCATCAAAAAACCTTTTTGAAAACAAATCAATATAGAAAATGAAAACTAAAGCAACTTTAATTATTGGAGCAGCAGTAGTCGCAATGTATTCATGTGATACTAAAAACTACACTGAAGAAGATCGAATACAGGTAACAGAGAATCTGGAAAATTTTGTGGACAGTGTAGAAAATGTAGTTAAAATTGTGCCTGTTCACAACTGGAGTGTAATCGAAGAGCGGTATGACAGCTTGGATTCAAGAGCTGAGAAAGTGTACAAAGATCTTCAGATCGAGGATGGCAACCTTGAAATGATAGAAGAACGTTATGAAACTGTAGTGAAAAATGCCAAAGCAGAGTCAGAGAATTTCGAACGGACAGCAAGCATGCATATGGAAAATGTAGAGTCTTGGTGGAAAAAAACTACTGATGATGCGGAAAAAGGTGCTAAAAACACATCTAAAGATATCGAAGAAGCAACTCAAGAAAGTTTAACCTGGTTGGAGCAAAACTTTGACAAACTAGGAGACGAATCCAAAAAGAAGTATGAAGAAATCACAAAAGAACTTCATAGAGATTAAACAAACCACCAATCAACCAAAAAAGCCTTCTGATTTGTATTCAGAAGGCTTTTTTGGTTTTACGACACTATGATGAACTAGAATATTTCTTTGGCAATCTTATAGGTTGTATCCGCTTTACTCATCGTATAGAAATGTAATGAAGGTACATTCTTTTTCACCAGTTCTTTAGACTGCTGGATAGCCCATTCTATTCCCACTTCTTTGACTTCCGCATTGGTCTTACACTTCTCCAATTCATCCATTAACGCATCCGGTAAGTCCAAAAAGAATGTACGGGGAAGCATTGTGATTTGACCCATCGTAGTGATTGGCTTAATACCGGGAATGATAGGAATAGTAATCCCTGCTGCCCGTACCTGATCTACAAATTCAAAATATTTTTCGTTGTCAAAAAACATCTGGGTCACAATATACTCCGCTCCTTTCTCTACTTTTTCCTTCAGGAATTTCAGATCAAATTTCATGGAAGGAGCTTCAAAGTGCTTCTCAGGATAACCGGCTACTCCCACACAAAAATCTGTCTGAAAGCCGATTTCAGTTTCTTCATGCAAATAACGCCCCTGATTCATTCTCATAATCTGCTCTACCAATTCGCTGGCATAGCCATGGCCTTCTGCCTCAGGTATGAACTTTCCTTCAGTCTTCGGAGCATCCCCGCGAAGAGCAAGTACATTTTCTACTCCGATGAAGTTCAAATCAATCAGCGCATTTTCTGTCTCTTCTCTGGTAAATCCACCACAAAGCAAATGTGGAACCGCGTCAATCTGAAAACGATTCATGATCGCCGCACAAATCCCCACTGTTCCCGGCCGCTTTTTAGTGCTGATTTTTTCCAGTAATCCATTTGGGTGCTTCTTATAGATAAACTCTTCACGGTGATATGTCACATCTACAAACGGAGGATTGAAATCCATCAAAGGCGCTATACCTTCAAGTAATTCTTTAAGACTTTGGCCTTTCAGCGGAGGCAGTATTTCAAAGGAAAACAAGGTGCTTTTAGCGTTTCCCAAGTGTTCGGTTATTTTCATGAAGTAGGTTCTACTAAGGTTAAATTAGGTTGATAAGCTAGGTTAGGAGAAAGTAATCGCTCTGCATCCCGAACAGGAATCCCCTTACGCTCTGCGTAACTGGCTACCTGATCCTCTCCTATTTTGCCAAGCCCAAAATATTTACTTTCGGGATTGCCAAAGAAATACCCTGATACGGAGGAAGTGGGATACATCGCAAAGCTTGAAGTCAATTCGATTCCGATCTCATGCTCCATATCCAATAGTTGTGAAATGGTGACCTTCTCCGAATGCTCAGGACAAGCCGGATAGCCGGGAGCAGGCCTGATACCGGGATATTCTTCCCGTATCAAAGAGTCATTTTCCAAGTTTTCATCCTTGGAATAGCCCCAATACTCCTTTCGCACGAGTTCATGGATATATTCTGCAGCAGCTTCTGCAAGTCTGTCTGCAATAGATTTAAACAAGATATCATTGTAATCATCTCCGGCTTTTTGGAATTCGGCAAGTTTGGTCTCCATACCGATGCCTGAAGTCACCGCAAAGCATCCTATATAATCTGTTTTGTCAGGATGTAAATAGTCAGCCAAAGAACGGTTTGGAATGCCTTTGCCTTTTCTTCCTTGCTGACGCAAAAAATGAAAGGATGCAGCATGATTACCATCTACATCAAGCACAACTGCATCATCGTCTTTTCGCTGTACAGGATACAGTCCAAATACCGCATTGGCAGAAAGCCACTTCTCAGCTATTGCTTTATCCAGCATTTCATTCGCCTCATCATAGACTTTCTTTGCCTCAACCCCAACTACGGGATCGGAAAATATCTTGGGAAATTTCCCGCTGAGCATCCAGGTACTGAAGAAGGGTGTCCAATCAATGTACTTGCGGACCACAGTCAAATCCAGATCTTTGAGGACAGTCCTACCAAGTTTGTTTGGAACCACAGGCACAAATGAATCCCAATCAATCTCTACAGGATTGGCTTTCGCCTCTTCGTAAGAAATCAATTGCTTCACAGACTGCTTGGCTTCATGCTCTACTCTTAGCTGCTGATATATTTCCTTGTATTTTACTCTATAAGCATCTTTTGTTTCCTCAGAAATTGCCTCTCCTGCAATCGGCACAGACTTACTTGCATCCATCACATGGATTACGGTTCCGCTATAAACAGGATCAATCTTCACTGCTGTATGGATTCTGGAGGTAGTCGCACCTCCTATGAGTAGAGGGATCTTGATTCCCTGACGTTCCATCTCCGAGGCCACATTTACCATCTCGTCCAAAGAAGGTGTAATCAGACCACTCAACCCTATGATATCGACTTTATTTTTAACCGCTTCGTCTATGATTTTCTGAGCATCCACCATCACTCCCAAATCGATGATTTGGTAACTATTGCATGCCAGCACCACTCCTACTATATTCTTGCCTATATCGTGCACATCCCCTTTTACAGTTGCCAAAAGTATCTTCTTCAAGGAAGATTCTTCCTGCCCTTCTTCAGGCAGTGGCATAAACGGCTCCAAATAGGCCACAGCCTTTTTCATCACACGGGCAGATTTCACTACCTGGGGAAGGAACATTTTCCCTTCACCAAAGAGGTCTCCCACCACGTTCATACCATCCATCAATGGCCCTTCTATCACCTTCAGCGGGCTTTTAAGCTCAATTCTGGCTTCCTCTGTATCTTCTATTATAAAATCCAATATCCCCTTCACCAGTGCATGCTCCATTCGCTTGGAAACTGAATCAGAGCGCCAAGCTTCATTGACTACCGCCTTTTTATCTGCTGACTTTACCGTTTCCGCAAAATCAAGCATACGCTCTGTAGCATCTTCTCTCCGATCGAAAAGTACGTCTTCGACCCGCTCCAGTAAATCCTTCGGAATGTCATCATAGATCTCCAGCATAGTGGGATTCACTATCCCCATATCCATCCCGCTCTTGATGGCATGGTATAAGAAAGCCGCATGCATAGCTTCTCTCACGGGATTATTACCTCTGAAAGAGAAACTGACATTACTGACTCCACCACTTACCTTGGCCCCTGGAAGATTTTCCTTAATCCATTTGGTCGCATTAAAGAAGTCTAATGCATTCTTACGGTGCTCATCCATCCCCGTGGCGACCGGGAAAATATTGGGGTCAAAAATGATATCCTGGGGATTAAACTTCACTTGATCCACAAGGATCCTATAGCTCCTCCCACAGATTTCCACTCTTCTATCATAAGTATCGGCCTGTCCATACTCATCGAAAGCCATCACCACCACTGCCGCACCGAATTTTTTCACCGTTTTGGCTTGTTGGATAAATTCTTCTTCCCCGTTTTTCAGGGAAATAGAATTGACAATGCCTTTTCCCTGGACGCACTTCAATCCCGCCACGATAATCTTCCATTTGGAACTATCGATCATGATCGGGATTCTTGAGATCTCCGGTTCTGAAGCAATCAGATTTAGGAATTTGACCATGGCAAATTCCCCATCAAGCATGCCTTCGTCCATACAGACATCCAGTACTTGGGCTCCTCCACGTACCTGATCCAAGGCCACTTCCAGTGCCTCATCATAGTTCCCGTTCAATATCAACCGGGCAAATTTCTTCGAGCCGGTAATATTCGTCCGTTCGCCTATATTGACAAAATTGATTTCGGGTGTAAAAACCAGCGGCTCTAAGCCGGATAGTTTCATGTAATTATTTCTTGCCATCTTCTCAGTCCAACGTTTCCTCTAATTCTTCTTGTAATTTTCTAGGCTGAAAACCTGCAGCCATCTGTGCCAAAGCTGAAATATGCTCAGGAGTGCTGCCGCAGCAACCTCCCAAAATATTCAGCATTCCTTCTTTCAAAAAGTCCCTTATCTGATCCGCCATTTCACCGGCTCCCTGATCATATTGTCCAAATTCATTTGGCAAGCCGGCATTCGGATAAGCACTCACATAGAACGGCGATTCCTGCGCCAGTACTTTCAAATAGGGCCTCAATTCCTTTGCTCCCAACGCACAATTCAATCCAACCGATAGCAGCGGAACATGCGATATGGAAATCAAAAACGCTTCTGTAGTCTGCCCCGAAAGGGTACGTCCGGAAGCATCGGTAATAGTACCGGAAACCATGATCGGTACACCTCCGTCTTTCGGATCCAACGGAATATCTCTTTCTTCAAACACATCCTGTATCGCATATAGAGCTGCTTTGGCATTTAATGTGTCAAAAATCGTCTCTACCAATATGATATCTGCTCCACCATCCAACAACCCCCGAACTTGCTCTGCATAGGCTTCTGCCAGTTGATCAAAAGTGATTGCACGATATCCGGGGTCATTTACATCCGGTGACAGTGAAGCTGTTCTATTGGTCGGGCCTATAGCTCCTGCCACGAAGCGGGGTTTATCCGGATTCTTGGCGGTATATTCGTCTGCTACCTCTCGGGCGAGCTTTGCGGATTCTAAATTGATGGCGTATGCCAAATGTGAAAGCTCATAATCCGCCTGGGCAATAGTGGTGGCAGAAAATGTGTTGGTTTCTATAATATCTGCTCCAGCCTTGAAATATTCAGCATGGATATCCCTGATTATTTGCGGTTTGCTTAGAGACAATAGATCATTGTTTCCCTTAAGGGATTTGGGATGTGATGCGAGCTCAGGAGTTCGAAAATCCTCCTCAGTCAAGGTATATCGTTGAATCATGGTTCCCATGGCTCCATCGAGTATCAAAATTCGCTGAGAAAGTTGTTGAAGCAGGGATTCCGTTCTGTTTTGCATACTGTTTTTTGTTAATCAAAAAGCTTGTCGAGCAAAACACGGATAGAAGTACAGCGTACTAGTCCGCTCATCTGTTCCCGATAAATCGGGATGGGAGTTAGCACCTTAATTCTAGGTTGCTAAGACGTCGTTGGGCCCTTCCCTCGGTCTTTCTCGATAAGCAACCCAAAGTTAATAGCATTTTGATAATAAAACAGGAGAATCACTAAAAAGGCCCCACTAAAAACAGAATAACATTGTGAAAAGAGCAAAATTACGGTCTTACTCCTACTCCGAAACTCAAATATGGTCCTGCCATAAAACTTGACATACTTAAATTGCCCAGTCTATAATTTGCCAAAGGAATCTCATAACCTGCCGAGGCAGTAAATACCAAGTCAAACATTTTACGCTTGGTCATCGGAATCCCGTATTCTGCAAAGACCTCAGGCTTCAGCATCAACCCACTATTTCTCAAATACCCGTCAAACTCCCTTTGCTCGAATAGTTCAGGAAAATCAGGCTTATCCTTTGTCATAAGTGTATAGCGAATATTACCGTAACCTAGCCCTGCCAATGCTCCCACACCAAAATTTCTGTATTCAATCAAATTATATCCTACATTTCCATAAACCCTCAAACTGTTCAGGGAATGTTCCTTCTCGCTGTTTGCATTACCATTCAAGGCAAGGTTGTAGAGTTCTGCTCCATACAGCATACGCTCGGTGTCGCCCAAAATCCGCAAGCCCCAGTTAGACGGAGTACCATTCAAAGGGTTTAGACCCGCTTCTTTCAACTTGGAATTGAATTCTTTGGCATTGGTGAAATGGATACCTCTAATTATCGAGATACCGATACTTGCGTCCTTGTAAAAGAAATTCCTATCAGGGAGCGTAATCCCAGCCCCTACCCGTATAAATGCTCCGCTTTGGGCATTGTCAAAGGAGATTCCGTGCATATTCCACTTGCCTTCCAGAGGACTGAAGGAATAACCCATTTTGGTTATGATCTGTAGCGCTTCCCGTCTTCCGGGTAAGTCAAAATCGTAGCTGAGCTGAAAACCGATTTCTGTCAGGAAATTCCCGTAATGTAAAGTCCCCTTTTGGATATCTTTTTCTCTAAGTACATATCCCTCCTCCGGTTTGGCCAAAAATGCGTCCAAATCCCTAGTACGCTCTGTGGGCAACATTTGAAAATTAAGGAAACCAACACCAATGGACATGTAGTGGATTAATTGAAATCTTGACTCTTCGGTAAATGCGTAGCCCACATTTAACAATGCTCTTGAAGTCCTGTAATTCATTGAAAAATCATCGAACTCACTTACCCCCCCTCTATTGTGTAGCACATCCATTCCAACTACGAAATCATTGATTCTAGCCTGATAGCCCAGTCCTATTGTCTGATACTTATTTCTCAAACCTGACAAGCCCCTATCTTCCAACATTTGGTTGAACTGATTAAGACGCCCCCCTGAAGTACCCGCCACCGCATAGAAAGTAGAGCGTTTTGTCATCAACTGCTGCGCCTGGGCATCAACAAAACAGAAAAAAACAAATAGCAATAGTAAGAATCTATTAAAAAGGGGCATTGAATAGTGGATTTGTATTAAGCTGGGCAGACTTAGACCTGATAGGCAAAATTAATGCTAAACCTGTATTAACTGATATCTTTCGAATTAAGATATTCTGTTAATTTCCCAATAAGTGCCTCGGGTGTGAATGGCTTTTCCACAAAATCATTAATGCCAATTTGATCCATCTCATTCTTGATCTCATGATAAGAACTGGCAGAAAAAATTAAAATGGGAATTTCTCTTTTGTGCGGATCTTTGTTCGAGCGTATATATTTTGCCACTGTAAAACCATCGAACACCGGCATTTGGATATCTATAAGCACTACATCAAACTCACCACGCTCAAACTCGTCAATTGCCTCTTGCCCGTCTGAGGCGATCACAAGGTTTCTTACGTGCCATTTTTTCAGGATTTTTTTTATCAGGATTTGATTTACCAAATTATCCTCAGCCACCAAAATCGATGCATCTTGCAAAAAATTCATCTTGCATCCAAGGTGATGAGTATGGGTATAAAAGTCTTCTTCCAAACTAATACAGTGTTTCAATGTAAAATCAAAAAAGGCCCAACTTTCGGGGTTCGGTCACCTAATTTTTGCACAGTGAAGTTCTATTAATCTTTTTACAATTGCTAATCCTAGTTCAGTTCCATACTTTTTAAGTATCACGTTCTTAGTGAAACACATTCCCTGCAGCAATTTGATGGATTGAAAGAAAATAATACAAATTTTCCCCACAAATCTTTTTCCATATATATTCGTGAATTCCGAAAACAACTCACATTCTAAATCTAATTAAATCGACACGATGATAGTAACTACCACCAACTCACTTGATGGCTACAGTGTAGAGCAATACCTGGGAATTGTATCAGGTGAAACCATTATTGGAGCCAATTTATTCAAGGATTTCTTGGCAAGCATTACCGACATAGTCGGCGGACGGTCTTCTTCCTATGAGCGTGTACTAAGAGAGGCAAAAGCCACAGCCATGACAGAGATGGAAATGCAAGCTCGGGCTTTCGGTGCAAATGCGATACTCGGCATCGACCTGGACTACGAAACTATCCGTGATGGAATGCTGATGGTCACCGCAAGCGGAACTGCAGTAAAAGTACTAAAAACTTAAAACGAGGTCCTGAACCTTCAGGACTTCTTTAATTGCACCAAGACTTTTTCAACGGTAGTCTTTTTACAAAAATGATCGCCCACAATTACATTTGGAGCTGTTTTGCACATATCCATGCACTTGGTTTTTATGAATTTGCAGCTGCCTCTGAGTGGAGCCTCGGCGGCTATGTCTTTTAGCTCTTTGAATAGCTTTTTGGCTCCGTCTTTTTTACAATCGGAGCCATTACATATAAAGATTAGTTTTCGGGAGTGTTTCATTATCCTACTGAAATAGCCTGCATCATCAATCCACAAAGGTACGCACCATACGTACCTGCCGCATACCCCAACACTGCCAAAAGCACGCCAACAGGTGCCAGTGATGCATCAAAAGCTGCTGCTACAATCGGAGCTGATGCTGCCCCCCCCACATTAGCCTGAGATCCTACTGCCACATAGAAGAACGGAGCTTTGATAATAAAGGCTACGATAAGCATAATCAAAATATGGAAGAACATCCATACAATACCGATTAGAAACAGCACAGGATTATCCAATACAGCTCCCAAATCCATTTGCATACCTACCGTGGCTATTAAGACATAAAGTAAAACACTTCCCATTCGAGAAGCCCCCGCGCCCTCAAGATTCCGGGCTCTGGTAAAAGATAGTACTAATCCTAACGTAGTCGCTACTACCACTATCCAGAAAAAAGTGGAATTAAGGGAATACTGTTCTAATTCCGGATAATTTTCTCCAATGTAAGGTGCCACAAAATCAGCAATCAAATGCGCAGCCCCGGTAACCCCAAACCCTACCCCCAAAATAAGCATCGTATCTGTCAAACTGGGGATTCGCATGATTCCTGCCCTGAATTTTTCGATTTTGTCTCTCAACGCATAAATAGCGGTGCTATCTGCTTTGAATAGCTTATCTATTTTAGCAGGCTTGGCAGCCCAATATAACAGTACCGCCAACCATAGGTTAGCAACCAAAACATCCACTGCGATCATTTGGCTAAACAATATAGGACTAGGCTCAAACACTCTCAGCATTGCCGTCTGATTTGCCCCTCCCCCTATCCAAGATCCTGCGATAGTGGACAAGCCTCTCCATATTTCATCAGGGCCATTTCCACCCAACAATTCCGGAAAGAAAAATCCGACAGTAAACAAGGCCAATGGTCCTCCGAGCATAATCCCAACTGTCCCTGACAGAAACATTACGATTGCCTTTGGTCCCAATCTCGAGATACCTTTGATGTCAATACTAATGGTAAATAAAACCAAGGACGCGGGAAGTAGGTATCTACTAGCCACACTATATAAATTGGAGGTCTCTCCGGAAATAATCCCAAAAGAATTGGCAAGTGCCGGAATAAAATAACAGAGTAAAACCGTAGGAACAACACCATAGAATTTCTTCCAAAATGGTTTCTCGCTGGCCGAAGTGGCAAAAATGAGTGCCAGGATGGCCATAAGCAATCCAAACACTACAGCATCATTTGTAAGCAAGGGGGTATTGTCTTTCATTATATTTGGGTAATCAATTGCAACAATACCAACAATTGGCCAAAAGCCCAAAGTCTACCTCTTCCCGTTTTCTAGTATCTGAAGCAATTCACTGAGAATCATCGCTGTCGCTCCCCATACCATCTCCTTATCTACCTCAAAATAAGGAGTGTCCAAACGGAAATTATCACTGAACTCTAATATTTTTTGTTTTCGAAAATTAGGTTCGTACAGCGTACTGACAGAAGTCTGGATGATTCTAGCTACTTCTTTTTCTTCGGGTACAAACTCCGGAATATCTTCCGAATAGCCCAAAATGGGTGTTACCAAAAAATTACTCGTAGGGATAAACAACGTGCTCATCCGTCCAATCAGATTAACCTGCTCTGGAAGAATCCCTACTTCTTCCCAAGCTTCCCGAAGTGCCGTTTCTATTTCGTCTTCATCTTCTTCTTCCATTTTGCCGCCCGGAAAAGCAATCTGTCCACTATGAACACCCTCATAATCAGGCCTTTTGATCAGAGGGAAAAATGCCTTTTTTTCATTGGGATAAAGAAGTATCAGGACGGCGCCTTTGCGATAATTATCCGGAAGTTTCGGATCAAATCTTCGCATATCCACAGGATTTGGAGACATAAAGAGCTGCGCTTCTTTTCCGGGAAGTGGATACCTCATCCCTTTCTCCAACAAATTCAAAACGCTCTCAAAATCCATATTAAACCAAATCTAAGGGTTTGATTTTAGAATTGATATAGGACTGGGGTACATAGGATTCGGACTCCTTTGCCAGCTGAAACTGCTTTAAAACATGAGTTTCCACATTTATCAGCCAGGTCATGGGTCTATAACCACTTATTCCCTGAAAATATCCCAATACCAAGAATTCACTTTCATTTAACCACATCCCATCTTCAAACATTCCTGAAGGTCCCATAAATAGTAAGCGCTCCTTCATTCCATCCTGTCTATACCAAATAACCTCCGCGTCCGGGTTCAAATAAGGTGAATCGATACTTTCATGGGCTTCTACTTTACTGCTATAAATATCCATGGTGCCATTCCCTTCCGGGTGCGGAAATTGGTATGGATAGAGGGGATCTCCCTTTAATATGGGGTTTTTCTCGGGCATCTCCATAGGATCTATGGAATCCGTCATAGTCAATTCGAAATGGGAAGCTTCAAACATCCCAACTTCACTGCTCCAGTGGGAGTACCAGAGCTCATTTTGAGCTAATGCCGCATCTATCTGGGCTCTATTTCGGCTTAACTCTTCCTCATCCACCAAAATATCTCCTGAATGTTCAGCTTCCTGTTTCTCTTTGCTGTCGCAGGAAAAAAACACCAAAAAAGCAATGCCAAAGATGGCCAAGTAAGTAAATATGATTTTCGGACTCCTCATGGAAATTTTAATTGAGAAGGTTAAGCTAAGTCAGGACGACTAAAAAACAAAAAAGGTTGGGACATTGACCCAACCTTTTCCTGCTCTCAAACCTATTAAACCTATTGTAGATATTCGTTTTATGAATACCTGCGAAAATTAGAAAATGTTTTCATATACTCCAAACAATCGATTGCGAAAGATTTTCAAAATTTTATTTCCCCATAGAATTTTCGCGATAAACCCCTATAAATCAATGAAATTATATTTGAGTAAGTGCAAAAAAAATTTATGTTCAAATTTTAGCTTTTCATTAAGTTTGAGTGAATAAACTTTTATGACTTCTACACTCGCATATCAACTCGCACATAAAATAGAAAACGGCTTCATTACCTACATGGAGCTTTTCAATACCTATACCAGACTTGCACCAAAATATTTCAGTGAAAAAGCTTGGCATGCCACTCACCTCAATAGCAAACAGCGACTACGTCTATACAAAGATCTGCTCTTTCCACTGGCAGCAGAATGCTCGGAAATGCTGGGTAGCAAAGCCACTGACTCCTCAAGTTGGAAAGAGATAAAGTCAGCATACCAATTACTGATTGCAAATAGACCTGATCTCGAATTGGCTGAAACATTTTTCAACTCCGTCATTCGAAAAAGCTACCCAAAATTGACCATCGATGAAGAATTGATGTTCGTGATGGAAGGGTTCGATTCATGCACGGTCAGGGAGTCGGATGACCTCCTAAGAACCTATCCCTCATTTTTTGGTTTGGAAAAAAACATTCGACAGATTCTCGATGATTATGACTTTGGCGCGCCTTTTATGGACAAAGAGCAAGACATCAAATTTCTGATAGCGGGTGTCCGAAAGGTGATTTTGACAAGATACCGGGTAGGTCCGGATACGAAAACCCAGATCTTAAAATCTGTTTTCTATCGAAATAAAGCTGCGTATCTGATCGGAAGGACATTTTTGGGACATAAGTGGATGCCTTTTATTATCCCTGTCCTGCACGGAGAAAAAGGAGTATTTGTGGATACCCTGATTTTCGATCCCAATCTAATGAGTAGCATGTTCAGCTTTACACGATCATATTTTATGGTCGAAGCAGAAGTGCCCTCCCAGGTGGTGGGCTTTCTCAACTCTGTTATTCCACACAAAAAAATCCATGAACTTTACAATGCCATAGGTTTTAACAAGCATGGCAAAACGCTCTTTTATCGGGACTTTCTTTACCATTTGGATGCCAGTGAAGATCAATTCGAAGTGGCCGCAGGGATCAAAGGAATGGTGATGACTGTATTCACTTTGCCGTCATTGAACATCGTGTTCAAGATGATCAAAGACCATTTTGAACCGCCAAAAACCATGACCAGACAAGAAGTAAGAGGTAAGTATAAACTGGTGTCTCTTCATGACCGTGTGGGCAGAATGGCGGATACGCATGAATTTGAGTACTTTAAAATTCCGATTGACCGGATTAGCCCTGCATTGATGATAGAACTCCGGAAGACGGTCAATTCACTTTTGAACATTACCGATTCTCACCTAATTGTCAAGCACCTGTATACAGAAAGAAGAATGGAACCTTTAAATCTGTTTTTGGAACACTGTAGTACAGAGGAAGGAATGAGGGCTACAGAAGATTATGGAAGAGCAATTCTCCAATTGGCACAGGCGAATATTTTTCCCGGCGATATGATGACCAAAAACTTTGGTCTTACGCGGCAAAAGCGGGTAATTTTTTACGATTACGATGAAATTGAATTCTTGACCGATATGAATTTCCGCATCAAACCAAAAGCGGAAACTTACGAGCAGATTTATGCTCCTGAGCCATGGTATTCTATTGCTAAAAATGACGTTTTCCCGGAAGACTTCAAGCGATGGATGATAGGAAGAAAGGATCTCAAAGAACATTTTCTTTCCTATCACCAAAATCTTTTTGACCCTATATATTGGCAGGAAATCCAGCAAAGAATTGTATCCGGCGAACTGATCCACGCCTTTCCCTATCCCGATGAGATCAGGTTTCGGCCTCATGAAAAAATTTAAGGAGAACTAATCAGAACTTCTCTTCTACTCCCAAACCGAATAACGCAAAGTCATACTTAACAGGATCTTCCGAATCAAATTCCCTGAGCTTTTGGGTCAATTCCAATGCTGTCAGCCAATCAGTCTGCTTTCGGGTAATTATACCCAGCTTTCTTCCCACCCGATCCACATGCAGATCACACGGACATATCAACTGAGAAGGCGAGATTTTCTTCCAAAGCCCAAAATCAACTCCCCTATCATCTTCTCGGACCATCCATCGCAGGTACATATTGATACGCTTACAGGCGGCCTTTCGACTGGGCGTGGCGATATGCTTCCGGGTACGGTGAGGAGCATCCGACAGGGAAAAGAAAAACTCCTGAAACTTCGTCAAAATCGATTCCATCGCATCCACCGTGCCTGTTTGGCCTATAAGAAATGCCTCCTCAAGAGAAGTGTGTTTTTTGTAAAACCAACTCAAAAAGTGGACAAAATACAGTGTATCCACATCATTGAAGGTTCTGTGCTTGAAGGTCAGGAAAGGCTTCAAATCATCCTCTTGATGATTCAGCAAAAAATCATGCGGGGAATTGTCCATCATCTGAAACAGTTCTACGCATTTGTTAATAATAGTCTTACGCTGACCCCAAGCCAAAATAGCTGCGAAAAAGCCCGAAATCTCTATGTCTTCTTTTTTGGAAAATCGATGTGGGATAGAAATGGGATCAAGTGTAATAAAGCCTGGGCGATTATACTGATCAACCTTTTCATCTAAAAAGTCCTTGAGATTATGCATCATAGCGCAACTTTAACCTCACCGCCCTGCGTACCGTCAAACCATTTGAAGCAAAGCTCATTGTCCACTATCTCAGAGACATGCCAGTCAAAGCATTTGATATTTGTAAGTGAGCGGAGTGAGTCTTCATCAGGGTTATATAGACAAATATCAAAATCGGGTAAATCTTTGGATTCTGTACTGTTCCATTTTTCCAGAATATAACCTTCTTCGAGTACTCTTACCTTTTTGCCGAACACATAATCAGAAAGTACGGATGGCACACCATCTTTCCTTCTAAACTTATATCCTGACGGCCCAAACACAATATGTTTGACCAATTTGGCTTCCAGCAATTCTCCGGAATAAGGCAAATCTTCCCATTCGGACTCTTTCAAAACAACCTTTTTGCCTTCCGGACGAAGTCTATTCAGAAATCTGGAAAGCAATGAAAACACATAGGTAACGCCGATAAACAGCAAGCCAAAACTCGCCAAAATCGGATAAGAAACAATAAATATCAGATTCCAAATGAACCTGAAAATATGATGGAATATGAGTTGGACTTTATTCATAGCTCGAATGCAAAATTAGCAGTGGCTCAGCGGAAACCAAAATTCGCTTCTAAAACCTCAGGATCAAGCTATAGGTTCATAACGAAAGAAGACCGTCATCACTGACGGTCTTCCCTTATCTTGAGTATAGTGCGCTATCAATACATCACTTCCACCGGAAATCTGCCATTAACAGCTTTCAGCTGATCGAATGCTGCCTGGGAAAGCTTAATTACCAACTTACTGTTGTCTCCCGTTTCAGGGAGTGTACCCACTACCCTGGCGAAAATCGTTATATCATTTTCTTCGTTTTTCACACGCATGATTGTACCGACCGGAGCAGTTCTATGTAGTACCAAGTATTTTTTATGTCCGCCCGTGCCTTCAATTAACTCGGCTTGGCCTGTTTCCTTTATATTCTTAAAACCACCCGAAGTACTTGAATCTGCAGGTTCCACCATCATTTCATCTGCACTGGAAACGACTCTGGGATTCCCTATTACAGGGACAGTGGATTCCTGCATAGCACCCCGCCCTACCTTGAGAACTTGTCCTTTCTGGAGGTTATTGGAAGTTAGCGCATTCCATGTGATCAAATCTTCCACACGTGCAGAATATTGACTGGCGATAGAGAAAAGTGTCTCTCCATCTTGAACAGAATGTGATTTCCATTCACCCGGCACCATTGGTTTACTATTTTCTCCAGCTGCCTTAGGGTTCGGCTGCTTAGCTGCTTCAGGATTTGAAGCAGTTGCTGATTTCTCACTTACCTTAGGTGCCTCTTCCGCTTTTTTGGCTGTTTTTTCCTTCTCTTTATTTGCTGACTTGCTTGCTGACTCAGTAGTACCAACTGCAACTGCGGGCTCCGGCTCTTTTGCCACAGTTACCGGTATAGCAGGTTCAATAATCAAGGACTGGCCTACGCTCAGGTCATTGCCTTTCAAACCATTGTCTTTCATCACACGCTCTACCGCCACCCCGTATTTTTTTGAAATAGAGAAAAGAGTTTCTCCGGGAACTACATTATGCAGGACAGAACCTGCCGGCAGTTCAGCCATTGATACAAAAGGAACTTTGATCGTCTGACCGATTTTCAGTCCTTGCTTCAACACCGGGTTTGCTTCTATAATATCACTGACGGGAGATTTATACCGACGGGAAATTCCAAAAAGTGTCTCTTTCGGATCAACCTCATGTAATATATACGACTGATCTCCTATTCGCTGAACCCCAACCGAATCGAGAGAAGCAAGCTCTGAAGCCATTGATAACGAAGAAGAAAGAACAAAAACAAGGAAGAACCAGAAAAACTGTGATCTGTTATTCATAGGAATGTACTGAGTTGGGAGTAAACGAATTAGAAATACAAGGTTAATTTCCATTGTCCTAGGACGCAAGAATTATGCTAGAAAAGAAACAGAATAGCGGAGATCATATAATCTCTGCAAAGATCGTGGGAATAGTCCACTAATCGGAATTTACGCTGCAAAAATACGTACGGTATTCACAGCTATCTAAAGAAAAGAGCCGGTTTTTAGAGGTATTTCGTATCTTTTATCATTCGAATCTGCTATCCCAAATGAAAATCTATTTCAGCACACTACTCATCTTTCTTTTATTTTCCAGTCAACTTGTTCTGGGACAAACTGATACCGGAATTGACAAGAAGGTTTTCACTTTCAAAATCGATACGGATATTGATCCGGCGATGACCCGCAGGGTAAAATTGGCACTGGAGAAAGCCGAACAAGACAAAGTGGATTTGATTATAATTGAAATGGACACGTATGGTGGGGCTGTAAATGATGCCGATGAAATACGGACAATAATTCTCAATTCAACAACTCCCATATATGTCTTTATAAATAAGGATGCCGCATCTGCGGGTGCACTGATTTCCATAGCTACAGACAGCATCTATATGGCTCCGGGTGCCAGCATAGGAGCGGCAACAGTAGTAAATGGTACAGACGGAGCGGCAGCACCTGACAAGTATCAATCCTACATGCGCTCCATGATGAGAAGTACAGCCGAAGCCAAAGGAAGAGATCCTAAAATAGCTGAAGCAATGGTTGACGAAAAAATAGAGATTGAGGGTGTATCTGAAGCCGGCTCTGTGATCACATTTTCTGTTACCGAAGCAATAAAACATGGCTTTTGTGATGGGCAATATGCTTCGATTCAAGCTATTCTAGCCGCTCAAAATCTTGCAGATGCTCAGGTTATTGTGTATGAACCTGATCAAATAGAACAGATAATCGCATTCTTCCTAAATCCTGCTGTAAGCGGTTTTTTAATACTGATCATTATTGGAGGCCTGTATTTTGAATTGCAAACTCCCGGTGTCGGATTCCCTATTCTCGCCTCTGTGATCGCTGCCCTACTTTATTTTATCCCATACTATCTCAATGGACTTGCTTCCAACTGGGAAATTTTGGTCTTCGTGATAGGAGTGGTTCTGTTAGCTGTGGAGCTATTTATTATCCCTGGATTTGGAATATTTGGAGTCTTGGGAATTATAGGGATTCTCACAGGTTTAGTTCTCGGAATGATCCCAAATCAAAATTTCAACTTTGATTTTGTACCTGCTGCCGATCTCTTTACGGCCTTGCTCACGGTAATATTGGCTGCTATTGCCTCCGTCGGGCTGGTCTTCTGGCTAACGCCAAAAGTCAATGAATGGGGGGCGTTCAAAACGATCACACTCGCTTCAACCCAGCAGAGAAGCGAGGGCTATACGTCTTCTTTCTATGCAGATTCGCTCAAAGGCAAAATCGGACTGGTACATTCACGACTCAGACCCAGTGGGAAAATCGAAATAGACGGAGACATCTATGACGCCTATTCCAGAGGTGAATTTATTGATCAGGGAGAAAAAATCATCGTCATTTCCACTGAAGGTACTTCGCTGAAAGTAAAAAAATGGGAGGCTTGATAGAATTTGGTATGTTTGCGCCATGAATACGGCTCAGACGATATACGACCTAGTCGGCGAAGAACAAATCCGCTTACTCGCTAAGTTTTTCTATCAGGAAGTGGCAAAAAATGAGTCTCTCAAAAAACTGTATCCCGAGGATTTACAGCCTGCAGAAGAGCGCCTGTTCCTATTTTTATTGCAAGTATTCGGAGGACCTCAGACCTATTCTGAGCACCGGGGTCATCCAAGACTGAGGATGAGACATGCCAAGTGGAAAATAGATGCAACTATGCGTGACCATTGGATGAATGCGATGCTAACAGCCATGGATCAGCTAGATCTTGAGACTTCTGTCTCTGAGGCTATGATAAGATACTTTGTACAAGCTGCAAATCACATGATTAACCATGGTTAACCTCCTTGCCAGACTGTATTCTATCTATGCAGCCCTGATTTTTGTTTTAAGTTTTCTGGTCATTTTCCCCTTTATCCTGATTTGTATTTGGATTCCCGGATGGAAAAAATATGGGCGAAAAATCAACCGATATTGGGCCAAGGGATACTTCGTCTGCATTTTCCTACCTGTAAAAATCAGGAAAAGCGAAAAGATAGAAAAAGACAAACCCTATATTTATCTGGCAAATCATTTTAGTTACCTAGACATCGCCATGATGGGATTGATCCCGGGTGACGTGCTTTTTGTAGGCAAAGCTTCCATCCGCAAAGCCCCGTTGTTCGGTTATTACTTCAAAAACCTTCATATAGCCGTGGATCGGGACAGACTGAAAAGTAGAGCAGAGACGATGAAACGCACTGATGAAGCGCTTAATTCGGGTAGCAGTGTGATCATTTTCCCTGAAGGAGGAATCTTTACCAAAAGTCCCCCTGAGATGATCCCTTTCAAAAATGGAGCTTTCCGTCTGGCGAAGGACAAACAAATCCCGATTATACCTGTCACTTTATCCTATAATCATCTAATTTTGCCGGACGACGGGAAGTTGTTGCTTCACTGGAGATCAGCCAAGATGGTTCTCCATGAGCCCCTACTTCCCGAGGATTGGGATTCTGAAAAAGCACTGAAAGAAAAGTGCTTTCAAGTAATTCAGTCTCAACTCGACCTAGACAACTCAAACACATGAAAATAGACACCAATTCAATCAAAAAAATTGCTCACTTGGCTAGATTGGAATTTGACGAAAGCAGTGCCGAAAAAATGTCAAAGGACATGAGTCAAATCCTCGACTGGGTCGAGCAATTAAATGAAATTGACACTGAGCATGTAGAACCGCTAACCACCATGTCTTCAGAAGTAAATGTAATGCGTGAAGATAAAATAGGACATCAGCTGGATCATGAATCCGGACTGAAAAATGCTCCCAAAAGGGACTCAGACTACTTCCGTGTACCAAAAGTAATGGAGTAAACTTAGTTGAAAAACATTTTGAACAACTCAACCCTTTTAAAAATTTTGCCCCTCCTATTTATCATTTCAGGGGGGCTTTTTGCACTATATTATCTGATTTTTGATCCTCAGCCCTATGTAAATATCAAGGCGGGATCGTTTCTGGACACTGTTCCGATTCCGTTTGACTGGGTTCAGATAGGCCCTATTTCTTTTCCGATTCGGGTAGACAATTACCTCATTTTTCAGGAATTCAAAGCGCTGGCACCGCAAATTCACCGGAGCGAATCGCTAATCTATGCCCTTATTGTATGGCTAGGGGTCGTATCTGTTCTGACTTTGCTTACCGAATTCAAAAAAGTGTACTTCACCGTCGGAGGTATAGTCTGGATTGCGCTGCTCACCTTTAGTAATTTCAACGGGCTAAATATAGGAGGCTTAAATGCCAACTACCCCTTGCTAATTTTATTGGGAGCAACATTGGTCCCCATGATCTATTTTCACCTCTGGGGCCAGCGAATTCCGTTAATGATCAGATGGCTAATTTCCTGTGCTGTCATATTCTCGGCTTTAGCGCTACTTATTACACAGAGTCCAATACCAGCTCCGGAGATGTATCTGGCTGAGCATTCTTTGACAATTGGCTTTGGACTTGCACTTGCCTGGGTCTTTTGGAACGGGCATGGGATACTTTCCGGAATTTATATTTTACTTGCCCGAGCCAATCGAAATCTCACTCTGAACATCACCGTTCAAATAAGCCTTTTAGTCTTCCTCTACTTAGGGATTCTTTTTTGTATCCTTCTAAACTTACAAGGGGAGCTAGGTTCCCTACTTCCTGTTTTCTCTCCCCTATTCCTACTTTTACCTCTTGGATTGTTTGGATGGATTTCCATTGGAGAAAAAATAGAACAAAGCGATGGGTTAGTTGCAAATTCTACAGTCCTTAAAGCACTCCATTTACTTGGATGGGGGCTGGCATTATGGTTAGTCTGGAAACTGAAGCTATCAGGAAATCAGCCGGCAGAGGAATTTTTCAAGCATATGTTGATCTATTCCCAACTTGGCTTCTCCTTATTTTTCTACATTTACCTTTTGGCGAATTTCATGTCTGTGATGAACTCAGGCAAAGCTGTAGAAAAAATCCTTTACAAGCCCTATTCACTAGTCTATTACCATATTAGACTGGGTGGCTTAATTGTAATTCTAGTCGTCACCACCTATACTGACGGAATAGTCGGAGTGCAGGCCAATGCCATGAGCAGCAATATTCTTGCTGACTATTACTATCAAACGGACAAGAAACTAGAGGCTAGCATTCTGTATGAAAATGCCTGGATGCGCTATCGCAAAAACCCCAAAGCCAAGTTCCTTACAGCCAAACTATTGCTGGATCTCAAGCAGCCTACTTTGGCTAAGCAGCATATGGTAGAGAGTTTTTCCGAAGCTCCGCAAGTGGATAATATCCTACTCCTAAGCGATAGATTACATCAGGAAAACGACGTTTTTGGAGCTATCTATTATTTGGAAAGAGGGCTTTCGATTTTCCCTAACGAGCCGCATTTGGCCAATAATCTAAGTTTGCTTTATGTTAAAGCCAACAAGTCGGGGGACGGATTGGAACTGATGAAAACTACCCAAAGCGTAAACCAAGTCTTGAGGTCAAACCTTACAGCTCTAAAAACCAAACTGGGACAACCCGAAGTATTCCCAACCCAACCTTCAGATTTGATCTCTCAGATCAACGAGCTTTCTGCATCCAATGCTTTAGGCAATGTCCCTTCTAAAGAGCTTGTGCTATCCATAAGAAAAAAAATGCAGACTGAAGACTCCCCTATGCTGATCAATGCCGGATGGAGAAATCTAATGTCTGAGATCAAAAGAGATAGCCCGGATGCGGACTTGAAACTGTTGGATAGTCTGGGGCAAAAATCCGAAATGGCAGAGTATCTAATGGATCTTCAGGAAACTGCCGTAATTAGAAATTTGTCAGCAGGCAGGGTAACTGAAGCAGTAAAAAACCTTAATGGATTGGCCTTTAGAAACCCAAATGATGCGGCTTACTATTTGCAACTCTCCGGAAATATTTTAGCCCAAAATCTGGATTTCCAAAAAGCAGCCAATGAATTTATAGCGGCAGAGGAAAAAGGCTTTCAAGGATTCGAAACCCATCACTGGAGTATTTTTGGACTTGCCGGAATGCCAGACAAAGCAGTGGAGATCCGGGAAAAACACAAAGTCCTCTACCCAACATACCTAACAGACGAAGGTCCGATTGTACCAGAATATCTGAAAATGATCAGCAGATTTCACGAAAGTTCTGCCCAAAATCTATTGTCTCAATGGCGTACAACTGAGGAATCTGCGCTGAAAACGGACATAGCAATCCGTATCATAGCCCATAAGGCACATGGGTTGAATCAGGATGATCTGAAAGAATTGGGAAACTTTATTTCCGATAAAATAGGTTCTCAACCAGAGCTTGAAGCCTTTATAAGCAACCCTGATCTGAAGAACAAAAATTCGGTAGACGCCTTTGTTTCTTGGATCAAAGCTAGTGATAAGCTGACAGCAAACCCATACCTTAGCCCATTGATTATAAGTGAAATAGAAACAAAAAGTGATCCATTGGACCAATATGAAATCTTGAATTCCGCTACTGAATTTAATCATGACCCCATCTTATGGACCAAGAAAATCAAGGCGGCAAGGGAAAGTGGACTCGATAGGTATGCCAATGAATCCTTAGAACTTTTAAAACAATGGATAAGCCCGGAAGAGCTTACAAGCCTTCAAAACGCAAACTATTGACTTACATTAACGTTTTTTGTATGGGCGGAAATTAATTTTCCACACCAAAACAGTAACTTTAACAAAACCCCCAGCCATGACGAAAATCATAGAAACCCACGAGATCAACAAAACCTACAGAATGGGCTCTGAAATTATTCAAGCTCTTAAGTCTGTGTCCATTTCGGTAAACAAAGGGGAATATGTTGCTTTTATGGGACCTTCAGGTTCGGGCAAATCTACCTTGATGAATATCATCGGCTGTCTGGATACGCCTACTTCGGGAACTTATGTATTGAACAACAAAGATGTTTCCGACATGACCGAGAATGAGTTGGCTGAAATCAGAAACAAGGAAATCGGATTCGTCTTTCAGACTTTTAACCTATTACCTAGAGCAAGTTGCTTAGAAAATGTAGCACTTCCATTGGTCTATGCAGGCATGAGCAAGTCTGATAGGGAGGAAATCGCTTTTCAGGCATTGACTAACGTGGGTCTTGGCGACAGAACGAAACACCGTCCAAATGAGCTTTCCGGAGGTCAGAGACAGCGTGTTGCTATTGCCAGAGCTTTGGTGAATACGCCAAGTATTATTCTTGCGGATGAGCCTACGGGTAATCTGGATTCAAAGACCTCCTATGATATTATGGAGCTTTTTCATGAACTACACTCCAAAGGCAACACCATAATCATGGTCACGCACGAAGATGACATCGCCCATTATGCTCACAGAATCGTAAGATTACGTGATGGATTGGTGGAAACGGACACAATAAATCCGAATCCTACCCGCGGTGTTGCATTGCATGTCTAATCACACCTTATAATTACAAATAGATTCTTATTTTTGTCCTACGAGAATCAAGGGCAATGAGATGAAATCGAGCATGTCGAATACGACACACAACTTGTCCCGAACTTGCTTCGGGAGAGGGATGATTATAATGCATGCGAGATTCCATGTGGCTATTGAAGAACAAATTATAATCACATGAAAATCTATACCAAAACAGGCGATCAAGGAACCACATCATTGTTGGGAGGAACACGTGTCCCTAAATCTGACTTGAGAATTGACGCTTATGGAACCGTAGATGAGCTCAACTCATATATTGGCTTACTCCGTGATCAGGCTGTAAATGACAAAAGAACTGATTTCCTGAAAGAAATACAGGACAGGTTATTTACACTTGGCGCAGACTTGGCCACTGCCCCGGGTAAAGACAAAGTAAAAAAACCGGATTTACACCAAGCAGATATAGAGATGCTGGAGCAGGAAATGGATCAAATGCAAGACTTGCTCCCTCCTCTCACGGCTTTTATCCTCCCAGGTGGACATCAATCCGTTTCATTTTGTCATATTGCGCGTACAGTCTGCCGTCGGGCAGAACGAATCGCAGTTGAACTGACTTCTTTAGAACCTGTATCTGCATTAGTCATACAGTATCTAAATCGTCTCTCCGACTTTCTTTTTGTACTGGGCCGAATGATGGCTTTTGAACTCAAAGTGGATGAAGTAACCTGGAACCCCAGAAAATAATAATTAGCTACCTGGCTCAGCCAGACTAAAGGCAAAACCAATGAAGACACAACTTGCCCTACCGATAACTAAAGTTCAGAACTCTAGATTAGCGGAAACAGATTTTTCCAACCTAGTTTTTGGACGCACAATCAGCGATCACATGTTTGTTGCGGATTACAAAGACGGGGAATGGTCTGACCTTAGGATCGAACCTTATGGTCCGCTGAGCCTAAATCCTGCCAATGCCACGTTGCACTATGGTCAGTCAATTTTTGAAGGAATGAAGGCTTATCGAAACGATGACGGAAAAATCTTGGTTTTTCGGGCTGATGCAAACTGGAGAAGACTAAATGAATCTGCCGATCGCATGTGCATGCCTCAGCTTCCTGAAGAAATCTTTATGGATGGACTTACCCAATTAATTGATCTGGACAGAGATTGGGTACCAACGGCAAAGGGCGCTTCTCTTTACGTGAGACCATACATGTTTGCCACGGATGATTACATTGGTGTAAAACCTTCCGATACATACAAATTCATCATCCTCACTTGCCCTGTAGGCAACTATTACAATAAACCTGTCAGTGTGAAAGTAGAGACCACCTTCACGCGGGCGACTGAAGGAGGAACAGGAGCTGCAAAAACTGCGGGCAATTACGCCGCTTCACTTTATCCTGCACTGCAAGCCCAAAAAGCAGGGTATGATCAGCTTCTCTGGACTGATGGAAAGACCCACAGCAAAATCGAAGAAAGCGGAACGATGAACATCATGTTCAAAATCAACGGAAAACTGATCACAGCACCCACAAATACGGGAACGATATTGAAAGGGATCACCCGAGATTCAGTAATACAACTTGCAAAAGACTGGAATGAACCTCTGGAAGAAAGATTCCTGACTGTTTCAGAACTTGAAACAGCACTGATAGACGGAACTCTTGATGAAGCCTTCGGGACAGGTACAGCTGCCACTATCGCCCATGTACAGCGAATCAACGTAAACGGTAAGGATTATATGCTACCTGCGAAATCTGATGATGCATTCTCGCACAGAGTACTCGCAGAATTAGATGGAATAAAATACGGTCAAGTAGTCGATCCTCATAATTGGATTATTTCAATCTAAAAAACACTCGACCTGAACTGAAAAAAGGCTGTCTATTTAAAATAGACAGCCTTTTTTCATGCATGTTCATGAGCACGTACCCGAAGAATTTTTAGTTTTTTCAATCCTCCGGGCATAACCCATTCTATTTCCATGCCTTCCTGAAAACCTATAAGCGCAACTCCTAAAGGGGAAAGTATAGAGAGCTTCTTTTCAGCAAGATTACCATGCATCGGCAAAGTCAACTGAAAATCCAACAGTTTACCCGAACCGACATCCTGTACTTCAAAATGAGAATTAATGCGGATTACCTGGGGTTCAATTTTGGAATCAGGTACTTTTTTGGCTAGTTCTATCTCTTTTGCCAGCATAGAAATCTCCTTGGTTATTAAATGAGAAGGAGTGTTTACAATCAGTTCTTTGATTGTTTCATAGTCTGATTTTGTGAGAATTGGCTTCATGGTTGTTATAAAATAAATAAGTGATTCCGAGCAAATCCTGCTCAGGCAAAATGAAAATGAGTAAGTGTGGAAACATTGCCCTACTTACGTAATAATAAAAATCACTGAGGGCTATGAAATAAAGGCCTTATTCTTTTGGCAAAATGCACATATCTCCAATCTACCGGCAGGAGCTGCAGGAAAAATCGGCTGGAGGATATGGAATTGAGTTAGAATCAATTTAACAAAAATTTGCGCAAATGTACTCTTGATAGCTATTGTTGCTACTTACCTTTATATTGAAATAGGTTTTACGCATCTAGGTTCTTTATGGTTTAGATTTAAGGAACTTAAACTCCATTTTCCCGTGATATCTATAACAATAGTCGGAACAGCGTAGAAAATCACGTATTCTTTGAAAATTTAACAAGTGAACGAAAAAATTCTTTCAAATTTGTTTTTATTTAGCCTAATGAAATCGAGCATGTCGAAGGCGACGCACACTGGGATGATTATCCTGCATGCGACCTGCCTGCCGCAGGCAGGGATTCCATCCCGTTTCCTTCGTCACGGGACAAGTTATGGCCTTTGAAAGACAAAATATAAACAGATGAAAAGCCTTATAACCCTTTTGCTGATTTTTAGCGCACAATTCTCCTCTCTTGCACAAGGAACAGATTTTGTCATTCTTAAAAGGGGGGCGAAACAAAAGTCCCAAATTCGCTTTTACCCCGGAGAAACAATAACTTATAAAAGCACAAAAATTGATTACTTCGTCACGGATGTTATCAAAAGCATAGACCAGAACTACATCTACCTCAGTGAAAACATCCTTTCTCCGGAGAGTATTACTGAGATAGACATTCGGGATAAAGACCGTAGAAATGGCACCTTGAGAGCTCTTAATGTTTTAACCCTTGGTGCCGGTGTAATATTACTGGGAGCTGAGTCTATCAACAGCATATACCATGGCAATGAATTCTCGGTAAGTAGCGGAGTGGGGCTTGCTTCAGGGATTATATTGGGAACAGGAATAGCAATGCTTCCCATACGCTACAAAACATTTAAAAATACCGGACGAAACAAGATCCAGCTTATACAAATGCGAATGGAATAATGGAGGATTATTGGTATAAACAGATATTTTTTCGGACTTTTGCACCTTAAATTTTAACCTAGACAGATGACTTCAGAACAACTGAAAGACTTGAAAGCCCGCACATCGGCTTTGAGGAGGTATCTTTGACTACGATCGTAAGAAAGCAGAAATAGAAGACCTAGAGGCCGTATCGGCCCAGCCTGATTTTTGGAACAACCCGGAAGAGGCAGAAAAAAGCATGAAGCAGATTCAAGCCCGTAAGGCTTGGACCGGTGCATTCGAATCTCTCAATAAAATCATCGAGGATCTCGACGTTTTGTTTGAGTTCTACAGCGCGGACGAGGTTTCTGAGGAAGAAATCAAAGCTGAGTACATCAAGGCTGAGGCTGAGGTGCAAGAGCTGGAACTGAAGAAAATGCTCTCTTCGGAAGAGGATCAGCTGAATGCAGTATTGGAAATCAATCCGGGAGCCGGAGGAACAGAAAGCAATGACTGGGCCTCGATCCTCATGAGAATGTATATCATGTGGGGTGAGAAAAACGGCTACAAAGTGAAGGAAGTAGACATGCAACCCGGGGAAGTAGCCGGTATCAAATCCTGTACACTGGAATTTGAAGGGCCACTGGCCTATGGATTTTTGAAATCCGAGACAGGTGTTCACCGATTGGTTCGTATTTCTCCATTTGATTCCGGAGGGAGAAGACACACCTCGTTTGCCTCAGTCTATGCCTATCCCGAAGTGGATGATTCGATTGAGATCGAAATCAATCCGGCAGATGTGGAATTGCATACCTCCAGATCCGGTGGAGCAGGTGGACAGAATGTAAACAAGGTGGAAACCAAAGTTCAATTGACTCATAAGCCTACCGGAATTGTGGTGGTTTGTCAGATCGAACGTTCTCAGCTGGCCAATAGAGAAAAGGCAATGCAAATGCTGAAATCCCGTTTATTTCAGATGGAATTGGAAAAGAGAAATGCGGAAATCGCAAAGATCGAATCTTCCAAGATGCGTGTGGATTTTGGATCACAGATCCGAAATTATGTCCTCCATCCGTATAAGTTGGTAAAAGACAACCGGACCGGACATGAGACCTCCGACACCCAGCATGTTCTGGACGGCGGATTGAATGAGTTTATGAAAGCCTTCCTACTAGCTCAAAGTGAAGAGCAGGCAAGCAAAGAGTAAGATGAGGCCGGGGTTATAATCCTGGCCTCATTTCCTTTTAGGATCCCCATGAAGACAAAGACCTCTTTTTTCACAGTAGATTTTTCTATACTCTGTTTGAGCTCCTTTCTGTTTTTCTCTTCTTTCAATATGATTATCCCAGAACTTCCGGCGTATCTGACCTCGTTGGGTGGAGAAGATTACAAAGGATTTATCATAGCCCTGTTCACGCTTTCAGCCGGACTGTCAAGACCTTTCAGTGGCAAGCTAGCTGACAAAATCGGAAGAATCCCCGTAATGATGATCGGTGCCAGTGTTTGCTTTGTTGTTGGCATGCTCTACCCCTTACTCAGTTTCGTAGGCGGATTTCTATTTCTGAGGTTCGCACATGGATTCTCTACCGGCTTCACTCCTACCGGGGCATCAGCATATGTCGCAGATATTGTCCCGTATCAAAAAAGAGGCGAGGCGATGGGCTTATTTTCATTATTCGGTTCTATGGGAATGGCTGCTGGACCAGCTATTGGAGGGTGGCTGGCTACGGTACTTTCCATAGAAGCAGTTTTCTATGTCTCAGCCTTTACCGCTATATTTTCAATACTTATATTATTGAAGCTCAAAGAAACGCTACCAAACAAACAACGGATTTCATTGAGCATGCTTCGGTTGAAAAGGGATGAAATCATAGAAAAAAGGGTGCTTCTGCCGGCTGGAATTTTTTTTCTATGTGCTTTTTCTTTTGGAGTGGTACTTACAATTATTCCGGATTTCTCCACTTACTTGGGCATCGAAAATAAAGGCCTTTTCTTTGGCGTATTTACCCTTTCCTCATTGGGAATTAGACTCTTGGCAGGAAAGACATCCGACAGATACGGGCGGGTTCCTGTAATGCGGGCAGCAAGTGCAACGCTTGTCTTCGCGATGGCTTTGATAGCCTTCTCAGAAAGCAAATTTGCTTTATTGGGCTCAGGTATTCTTTTTGGATGCGCAGTAGGCATGTACAGTCCTACCACTGCTGCATGGGTGGTAGATCTTTCGCTGGATCAGTTTAGGGGACGTGCCTTGGCGACGATGTATATCGCTTTGGAAGCCGGTATAGGAATAGGTGCGCTAGTCTCAGGTTTTTTGTTTGCAAATAGTCCCGAGAACTTCAGGTTGGTATTTCTTACCAGTTCAGGCATTGCAGGGCTTGCTTTTGTTGCTTTGCTTTTTGTGAGAAAGAATCGGAGCATAGCGATAGATCAAGAGGTGATTTAATGGGTGTTAATAAGTTCCCCGCTGATTGCCGCTGATAAATTCGCTGATTTACACTGATCATAAAGTTATTACGTAAAAAATCGGCGGGAATCTGCTCCTTAAAATCCGCGATAATCTGCGGAAAAAAAATTAATTCCCCAGGTACTCGTTCACTCGTGGAATCGAGAAAATTTCCTTTTGGCGACCATTGAAATAAGTCACTTTTTCCCCGTCAAATAAAGCTCCCTCTTCCAGCATAATACGCACATCTTTGTTCCACTCCGGCACAAACACCACTGCATTCAACTCTATAGCATAGCCGGTATTGGAGTGAAGCGGAAAATCACCGGCTCCGGGTGTATCTTCCTGATTATCCCACATTCCTATAGTAGGACCCGCAGAATGTCCGTAGAAGCCAAGTGGGTGGGTATAGATACTTCCCCTGATTCCTTCAGTGTCCATAACTTTTCGGGAAGCTTGAAGAATCTCATTTCCACTTTTGCGGGTTACAAAATTAGAAGTCAGAATATCCTGAACTCTATTTCCTTGACTGAATGCTTCCTGTAAATATCCCGGCACTTCACTTTCTCCGGCTTTCAAGACATAGGCCATTTCCTGAGTATCCGTATTCAGTCTCAGGTAGGTGATGCCAAAATCCACATGGAGTAAATCTCCGGGCATAATCACCGAATCAGGAGATTTGGAAGCAAAGTCTCTGTTTTGCTCTGTATTGGAAGGATCCGCACGCTGAATATCTACAGATGGATGAAACCAAGTATCCAATTTCAATTCTTTGATTTTCTCTCTGTACCACCAGACCACGTCTTCGGTAGTAGTCACGCCGGGCGTAATCACTGCTTCGGAAAGTCCTTCTGATACAATGGAATGCGCAATTTCCTGAATATGCTTGTAAGTGGCCATCTCAGGATCCGTTCTAGTTTCCAACCAGCGAACTGCCAGTGTCTGTGCCGAAACTACTTTTGAATGAAGTGCTTCAGGTAAATATTCTAAGAAAACCTGATGCTCATTGGTAGTCAAACCATCCGCATGCCCATAGTCTTTTGCATAATTCAAGCCTATTTTCTTTGGATTTTTTGATGAGATCAACTCCATCAAGGCCTTCCATTGGTCAGGCTGGACTGCAGGATCCCAGGCCCTCTTGAATGACCTACCCACATCATATCTAGCCACAGCGTACGTTTCCACAGGGGCATTAGCCGAGGGCTGATACATCACCAGAATTGTCCTCCTCCTCGCTGCCATCCACGTAGCGGGGAGCATAGTCCGTATCACAGGATCCTCATTGTACTCTCTGGAGATCACCACCCACATATCAATTCCTGTCTCTGTCATTAAGCCGGGAAGCAGGTTCTGAATACGGTACTGAAGCCAGTTGTCAATTACATCTGCTTGTTGACGCTGGGTCAGAACAGCCATCTCCTGCCCAAAACAAAGGGGAGAAACAAGAATTACACAGAATACGAGAAGTAGCTTTTTGATCATACAGGAGAAAGATTAATCCTGAATATAAGACAAAAAGCAGTAATAGAAAGCAGCACTTGTATTGAGAATAGCTACGTAGTGACAGTCGGCTTATTGGCAGCAATCATCCGATTACTCAACTTATGAAAGCGGTAAAACAAAACTACAGCTGTAATACTTAACCCTATCAGCAAACCATACCATATCCCCTTTTCAGCCAACCCAAGCTCAAAAGCCAAGAAATATCCAAGCGGTAAACCGATCACCCAGTAAGCTACCAACGTGATCAAGGTAGGAAACCTCACATCTTCCAGACCCCGCAGCACTCCCAAACCGGCAACTTGGATACCATCCGAAAGCTGGAACAGACCTGCTATGATCAGTAATGAAGCAGAGAGGGCTACTACCTCCTCATTGTCAATGTAGAGTGTGGGAAGATAGAATCGCATGAGAATAAATATCATGCCTGTAATTGTCATAAAAACCAACACCATCCCAAAAACCACCATTCCTGCCTCTCTCATGCCTCTGAAATTACCCCGACCGATCTGGTTACTGACTCGAATCATACCCGCTGTGCTGAGGCCCGACACCATCATATAACTTACCGACGCCAGATTGATGGCAATCTGATGTGCTGCAAGAGCATTTACCCCTATCCAGCCCATCATTATGGCAGCAGCACTGAATGCACTCACTTCGAAAATGTATTGGAAACCTGTGGGAATTCCGATTTTCAAGATTCTATTTAACAATAGAAACCTCAGTTTGCCTATACCCATTTGCAAATTGAAGACTCCGTATCTTTTGGAGCGCATCACGTACAGCCCCATCATGATAGGCATCAAAATCCTGGAAATCAACGTAGCCAGCCCTGCACCGTTCAATCCCATTGCCGGAGCGCCTAGGTTGCCATAGATCAGCACCCAGTTTAGGAATACATTGACCAGATTGCAAAAGATGGTGACATACATCGCCTGCTTTGTCTGCGAAACACCTTCGGCCAGTTGCTTGAACGACTGGAAAATCATGAAAGGAAAGAGTGAAGCGGTAATAATGAAGAGGTAAGGAATGGTAAGAGTCACCACCTCTTCCGGCTGATTCAAGAAGTGAAGTCCCTGAGATAAGCCGATTACCACCACCGTCAGAATCAACGCGGTGGCTATGTTGATCCATAATCCATGCTGAAAAAGGTGACCAATCCTTTTGAATTTGCCTTTGCCTTCTGCCACTGAAACCAAAGGAGTAATTCCCATGGAAATTCCCATTCCAAACATCAGTATTACGAAAAATATACTGTTTCCCAAAGACGCAGCAGCCAAAGGTACTGCTCCTAATCTGCCGACCATCATACTGTCAGCTACACCTACCAAAACCTGCCCGAGCTGGCTTAACACTACAGGAAAAGCCAGATTGGTGGTTACTTTAAAATGATCCTTGATCGTCATACTATAAGTTTAGAATCCTTGCAGCCTTAAGAATTCCTGCAATACTGATTCCGTCAGTGATTTCTCCATTCATCACCATTTCTACAACTTTGGTGAATGGCAATTTCTTTATTTTCAATACTTCTGTTTCCTCAAACTCAGTTTCTCCCTGAGTAAGTTCCTCGGCTAAGTACACATACCCCACTTCGTCTGTCACTGAATTTGAGGTATGGATTTTCATGATTTCTGTCCACTTCTCTGCTGTCAAGCCTGTTTCTTCCTTTAATTCACGCTTAGCACTAGCCAATTTATCCTCATCGAGCGGTCCCCCACCCATGGGAATCTCCCAGGCATACTCATCCACTGTATAGCGAAACTGACCGATAAGCCATGTATTACCATCTTGGTCAATGGGAATAATGCCCATCGCCCTATTTTTAAATAATACTTTGCCGTATACTCCTTCCTTACCGGCAGGATTTAACACATCGTGGTGCTCGACCTTAATCCAGGGATTTTCATAAATCGGATTAATTCTTTTGGTAGTCCAGGGATTTTGTTCCATTTGCTTAAAAAAAAAGGGTGACTCACGCCACCCTTTAGAAATTATTGAGGCTGATTAAGCCGGGATAGGCATTACTTTAGAATCCTTGAAAGTAGACAAAATAACCATGGATTGCATAGAATCTACTTCTTTGATTTCTGACACTTTTTCAAGCATCAGATTCTGATATGAGGTAATATCCTTTGCAATGATTTTTAAGATAAAATCACCTGTACCTGTGATGTGATGGCATTCTATCACTTCAGGAATTATATTGATTTCACGCATAAACGCATCAATATTGCCTTTATTGTGACCGATTAAGCTTACCAACACAAAAGTACTGACACCCAGACCGATCTTCTCCGGATCTAGCTTCGCGTGATAACTCTTTATGATTCCAGATTGCTCTAATTTCTTCACACGCTCCAACGTAGGAGCGGGAGAAAGACCTATATCTTTTGACAATTGAGCATTTGTTATTTTGGCATTAGCCTGAAGGATTTCCAGAATCTTCCTGTCGATTTTATCGAATTTTATTCTTAAGCTATGATCCATGATCTCTTGCATTTACAAAATTTTATATCGTGCAAAGTTAATATAAATGATGATTGTTTTAAACCATTCATCAGAATTTTACAGAGGAAATTCGGAATTTTCTTAATAATTCTTACCCATTATACAAACAATTCTTCCAAAAACCCTTGCACTCCCTACGAAATTCAAATTATCTCCTGTTATTAACTGATGCAACGTCTCTTTTTCAGTTAAAGTTTATTCTTTTTGATAAATTCCCGGGCTTCTTGATGGGCGGGGTGTTTACGCTTGGCATACTTCTTCACTTCCTTGAAATACTTCTTGGCTAAAGGTTTGTTTTTCTCATCTGTCGCCATCTTTCCTAGCTGAAGCAAAGAATGTAAGTAATACCCACTTTCCTGCGACTCGGATTCCTCGCCGAATGACAGGGTCTTCAGGTAGTATTTTTTAGCCTCGGCCCAATTCCCCGTACGTTCATTGAACTGGGCTATAAAAAAGGCCGCGTACCTCCCACTGTTAGATTCATAACCCGGCATTTTTAAATCTATCCGTTCCAGAATTTCCGTGGATTGTTGTACGGACTCGGACCATCGCCCCACTGCATAAAGATGTCGAGCATATGATCTATGGAAATACGGATTATTTGGAAATTTATTATGTAAATAATCTGAAATCTGAAGCGCTTTAAATGGCTCCTTCTCTTCAGATGCATACAGCCTAAATAAAAAATACTGTGCTTCCACCCGCGTGTAGAAAGCATTGTTTGCCACCTGCTCCAACTGCTGCAACCCCAGCTTTTTATTCCCTTTGGGAAAAAGCGCCATAACAGGTCTTAGAAGTGGGTAATTCTCAGGAATCCATTCCGAAAAATAATTAAACAGAGCATCTCCCAGAAGCAATTCAGGATTAAACTCTTCTTCACCCCTACTTAAATTCATATATTTAAGTGCATTTTTCCCCGAGAAAGCCGCCTTTGTCCAGCTCTTTCTCTCAGAATATAATCGAGACTGAAATCCATATCCGGCAGCCAAAAAGAAAGCCGCTTCCTTATTTGTCTGATCTTCTTTAAGCATTACCTCTGCTTTTGCAATAGCCCGATCCAGGTACTTGACGAAGGTTGCATCATATTTTTCATTGGCCACATCTACTTCAATCCTCCACCAATAACCCAGTGCGACCAAAAATTCCGGCAACGGATGATCCGGATATTGATGGGCAAGTACGGCAAAATCGCGCTCAGCAGCAGGAAAGTCAAAATTGTACATGCTGTTGATAGACTTGGTAATCCTGAACTGGAGACCTCTGTCCAGCAACAAATACTTGGAGGGCACAGAGATCATTGAGTCAACTTCCGTTTCCTGAGCTTGAGCAATACCAAATCCCGCTAACCATACACCAAGAATCATAGCGATTCGTCTCAACATATATTTCTTCCTTTTTAGACCTTAAAATTAGAGGTATTCCCAAACAAAATTTTAGATTTGAATAAGATTCATCTTAAAAATGGCTAAAACTTTATCTCCAGAAGCACAACGTCTGAAAGAACTAATTGATTTCGACAAGCGCATATATTTTTTAGTCTTGGTGTTTCTGTTTTTACTGATCAGGTATCTCACCAATACGCTTATTCTTGAAGCCATTCCGGATTACACTAATCTGGAGGCTCGGGGTGATTTTATGATTTTCCACATTTTCAATGCGCTTAATTACCTCTGGACCCCTTTTGCACTACTTTGGAAATTCACCGTAATCGCATTTCTTTTTTGGCTTGGAGCCTTTCTTATCGGCTACAAAGTCCCCTACAAAGAATTATGGCAGTTTGCACTTATTGCCGAGATGGTATTTATATTCCCTGAATTGATTCGTCTACTGGTTTACATTGTACCACAGACAGGGGTAACCTATCTGGAAATCGATGAGTACAGGGCTCTCTCACTCTTGTCTTTACTGGGCTCCGAAAATGTAACCCCGCAGTATCACTATGCTTTGGCTACCATCAATATCTTCGAGATAATCTATGGAATTGTATGGTTATATGGGTTTCACATGATCAGTAGAAGGCCATTCGGAGAATGTACCATTGTTGTTTTTCTCAGCTACTATATTCCTTTGGCCATTTGGCTTGGTTGGTATATAATGGTGTATAGAGCTTAATAGGCGGAACATCTTTATAAGGTCGGATTTATGCATGGTGAGACAGGGCTACCTGCACAAGCGGAAATCGAAACGTGCAGATTAGACCCCATTTCTGTAAAAGCAGGACAACACTCTTCTTGAAAATTGAGAACTGTATGTCTCTAACCCATACCTACCATAAAAGTCCGTGCCCGGTATGCTTAAACCAGAATTATGCATTAACTACTATTATTCGTGTAAAACAAATTTTCAAAAAAAAAGGGATCAGATAAAATTCTGACCCCTTCAAAAATCTTAAACTTCCGGATTAAAATCCTAAGCCTAGCGCCATGGAAGTTGGAGTGAAATTAATATCGGAAACCTTAGAAGCGGCACCGGTCATTAAGTTTACAGAGTAAACTCCCGAAGAGCCATCTACTGTAAATACGCCATAGGCCATATCTGACATTCCGCCGATATCAAATCCATTATCATCTGTCAGGTTAATACCCAGCGGCCCTATTTCTACCAGCATACCATCATTAGGCGGAGAAACTTGGTACAGCATATTATTCTGGGCATCTATCACAAAAAGAGTTGTAGAAGTAGTTCCGGCATAGTTTTCAGAATAAGCTGCCCCGCTAGCTATTGGCGAACCTGGATTGAGGTTTCCATCTACCGCGACTACAGTTCCCAGATCAGGGTGGAGTCTTAGGTTTTGACCCTGATCAGTAACCAACCGAATCCTATCTACCGTGGGATTAAAATCAAATCCTACGAACGCCCCCATCACTGAAGGCATCAGTGGCTCGCCGATAGCAGCAACAGCTCCATTGGAAGGATTCACACTATATAACCGGCTCATATTGGATACTGCCAGAAGCTGTCCGTTTAGCGGGCGAAAATCAAGACCAACAATCATCTCTCCCTCTTGCAACCCTGTCATATCAACAGCTATAGGACTAGGATTGGTAGGGTCAAAACGATACAGTTTATTTTCTGAATCAGTTGCATAAGCAATTGGATTGGTCTTAAAGGCCAAGCTAACTACAGGCTGCGAAAAAGTACCCACCCATGTTGCTTTGCCGGAATCCAAATCAATAGTATATAGTCTGGATTCATCATCCTTTCTATTGACAGCTAAGGCAACAGAGTTATCCGGGTTGATATCCATATCTCCCAAACCTTCAAAATCCACTCCCAAGTCACCCACTTCTTCTAATCCCCCATCATTTGGAGGCACTTGCTTGTAAAGTTTGTCTTGCTCAAAATCTATATCAAACAGAGTGGTCGAGGTAGCTCCTGAAAAACTGTTTGTATACGCCACTGCTCCTATACGGGGATTCATGCCACCATTGATAGATCCATCAGTTGCCACCATGGTACCCAATTCAGGATGCAGTCGTAGGTTTTGACCGGACTCAGTCACTAGCCTAATTCTGTCTACTGTGGGATTGAAATCCAGCGAAGGGTTTGCTCCCTGTGTCGCGGGAGTAAAAGATTCAGCGCCTAAAGCTGTAGCTACTCCTGAGTTTTCATTGATATGATATAACCTACTCATCGAGCTTAGTGCGTAAAGCTGACCGGTCGCGGGTCTGTAATCAATGGATAAGATCATCTCCCCGGAGCCCAGACCCGTAATATCCATCGAGGCAGTTGGCGAAGTTAAGTTTCGGGCGTCGTACATGAGAATTTTATTGTCTGCGGTTAACGCCGTAAAGCTCACATCAGGGGCTGCACCCGGTGTACCGGGAGCAGACATCATATCATCATCTTTATCATCACAGGAGATAATCGCCAGCGAAAAGATCATACCGGCTAGAAGTACTGGGAATTTGTTTGTTTTAATCATTGGTTGAATAGTTGATTTTCCGCATTTACGAAGTCAACAATTCAACTGGATCATCTTACATGCTCAAATTTTAAAAAAATAGAGAAATCTTAGTAATCAGATCTCAAGACGGTGAAATTCCTAAATCGATCAGGATCAATTTTCACACTAAAGTCACCTCTTTGACTATAATATAAACAGCCATCAGCAGGATAAACCAACCAAACCCCTTTTTGAGCACCGTTTCATTCACTTTTTTGGACAAGGAACTCCCAATAAATATTCCTAAAATAGATAGACCCGTGAAAATCAAGAGCATTTTCCAATCAATTACCTGATTTGTCACATCGCCCAAAAATCCGATTAAAGATTTTGCCGCAATGATCAATAACGAAGTTCCCACAGCCATTTTCATGGGAAGTTTGGCAAAAAGCACAAGTGCCGGAATAATCAAAAAGCCTCCACCTGCTCCGACCAAACCCGTTATTAAGCCTACTACGATTCCTTCTATTACAATTAGAGGGACATTAAATTGTACAATAGTATCTTCGTCAGGAGTATTCTTGCCATTTCCCCTGATCATAGAATAAGACGCAGCCAGCATCACTACAGCAAAAAACACCATAATGCCTATACTTTTGGTGATCACCACATCTTCCAATACGATTAAAGGATCAGGCAAAACCGGCACGATGAATTTTCGGGTCAGAAAAACAGTAATGAACGAAGGAACTGCAAAAACCAATGCGGTTTTATAGTCTACTAGCTGCTTTTTCATATAGGCAAGGGAGCCAACCAAAGAAGTACTACCTACCACAAAAAGTGAATATGCCGTTGCTAAAATCGGGTCAATGCCCAAAATGTAAACCAGTACAGGAACTGTCAGAATAGACCCGCCTCCCCCTATGAGTCCCAAACTAATCCCGATGATTACAGCCGCCAAATATCCTATAAGTACTACGCTCTCCATAAAATAATTCTCAGATTGATCTCACAAAAGTACCAATGACCACTCGCCAAAGAAGTGACAAATGTTACACTAATTGCTTTAAGGTAAAATATCCCCAGAATACTTTAGAAAATTAAGAACCATAGGATTCCGTAATTATTAAGTACAAGAAGAAAGAATAGTTAATTTATTCGCCGGCAATGTTTATATTAATGCCTGTAAACCAGAGACTATGAAAATACTTCTCCCGCTCGATTTTTCTGATAATTCTTTCAACGCATTGGATTTTGCTGTAGCCCTCGCGGGAAAAAAAGAAGGTGAAATTATTTTGATTCATGTAATAGAAGCCATTTTTGATTTTGCTTCCCAGGCAGCTGTAGCATTGGAGAATATGCATCGGGACGCTGAAGTACTGATGCAAACGACAGTGGAAAAATACCGGGATTCCAATCTAAAATTCACTACGATTATCGAGGAGGGAACCGCATCTATTTCGATAGCGAGATATGCGAGAAAATCAGAGGCAACTCTTATCGTGATGGGCACGCAAGGCGCAAGCGGTATCAAAGCAGCGCTCATTGGCACCACTACAATCAACGTGATCAAAGAATCATCTATTCCCATATTGGTGGTTCCTTCTGAATCAAATGCTTCATACATAAAAAAAATAGCTTTGGCCTTAGAGTTTGCCAATCATGAAGAGAAATTCATCGATTGGGTCATTGATATGAGTAAGAGGTGGGAACGGGGATTGGAATTCGTCCATGTTCAGACAGCTCATGCCATGGAGGAGCAGCCTGGCATCAAAAAATTAGAAAACTTCATAGCTTCTCATCACCCCGGTTTACCGGTGAAAATCCATACTTTCTATGCCCCAACTCCCGTGGAAGGACTAGACCAGTTTTTAGAAGAAAATGAAAATGTGATTCTGGTCATGTGCCATGAACACAAAAATCTTTGGGAACAGATTCTGAGCAGGAGTCAAACAATACAAATGGTATTCCACTCCAAAGTTCCCCTACTTGTGATGATCTGACTATTTACTTATCAATTCTTCAAAATCATCCCGGATATAGATCACATTTCTACCCAGCTCTATCCATTTCTTTTTCTCCAATTGCTTTAGAAGCCGGGATACAACTTCTCGGGAAGTTGTGAGTTCGTTTGCAATTTCCTGATGCGTGGTAGAAAGCTCATTCGTCTTATGCTGCTTCATTTTGGTGACAATGTACTGCATCAGCCGCTCATCCATACGCTTGAATGCTACTGCATCCAGGGCAACCAGCATTTCTTGGAAACGACTCTGATAGGTATTTGCCACAAAATCCTTCCATTGCTTGAACTCATCTGAAAAATGGTCAATAGCTGTAATAGGTATACCGATAAGCACAGTATCTTCTTCCACGACTGCCTTAATCTCACTGGGTTTGGAAGATGAGCAGCAGGTCAAAGATAATGCGCATGTCTCCCCTGCATCCAAATAATACAGAAACAACTCCCTGCCTTCATCATCCATCCTGGATATTTTGATTGATCCACTGAGAATAATTGGAACCATCTTGATAAACTGGCCCGGCTCCATCAAAACCTTTCCGGCTTTCAGATTCATGATTTGACCTTGAGTCAGAAGCTGTTTCAGTAAGGCAGGATCAGTGAAATTAGGCAATGCTTCTTTTAATTCTTCTGTAGTCATATGATGTTAAAGAAATGCTAAAGCTAAGCATCAATCGCCTTCTAAAAAGTGATTTTCATCACATTCATGGAATCTCTGTGTCCAAAGTGGTTAGACACTAATTTTCTTAAAAAATGAGGTTGTCTCACAACTCATAATTGTCACATTGAGCAGCTTGCCTCGCCTTGGCGGGAAGTCGAAATGGGCTTAATTAGCGCATAAAAGGCTTCGACTTCCCTACCAATGACGGAATTCAAAAAAGCGTGCAAATGTTGTGTCAGTCCGAGCGGAGTCGAGGACCCTTCGACTCCGCTCAGGGTGACACAACTTTATTTCTACATCACTTTCCGTCATTATTCATTTGTAAATTCTAAATTTTTCTTACTCAGCCTGACAAGAAAACCTACTTATGAAACAACCACATTTTCAAAGTTAACCCGCAGCGATTCACACACATGTAGGGCAACAGACAAATGGAACTTTAGTAAGTGGAGAGGTTCTCAAAATCCTAAAATGCCCCAACCCTTTACTCAGTGGACGAATCTCAGACATCAAATTCACTTCTGCTCTTTTTGCCTGTAAGCCTTCAGCCATCCTTTCTGACGCCCCGGGAGTAGAAGCAGTCCTAACCTCCGATACGTGGTCATGAATATTGGTAATATTCCCAAACACTTCTACCACCAACACACTGAGCGGACTATCTTCGGGTAGTCCGTAAGATTTTAATTTCTCTGCAATATCCCCAGAAGTCACCACCGCCGTTGCTACAGGTTGCTCATCTTTAATACTCGCAATAAGATTCCCTTTTTGCAAAGCAGTAGCATTTAATTTGATACTTCCCGTAGTATAATTTCCGATAGTAGGTTTGAAATATACCTGCTGAGTCAATTCATTTATTTCTTTTAGGCGCTTAGGATCTGTATTGACCCTCACTCCTATTTTCATTTCAATCTCACCAAGCAAAATATTTCTATGGTCTCTTCCATCGGCTTGGAAAACCTGGGCATATACCATAGTCCAAAGACTTGTTCTGGGAGGTTTAGCTGTTACATTTTTACCATTATGAACTGCTTTTGCAAAAGAAGCGCTCACATACAAGTGGTTCTTATTTCTATTAAGAGTGCAAAGCAAAGTAGGAGCCGGATGTTGAATCCCGGTCACTCTCAACGGTCTTCCGAATCTTCCCTGAGCGGTGGACCATAGATTATCTTCCCGATCAGGCCAATGACCATGCCCCACTCTAAATTCATAGGTAAAGAAACCAAACATCTCTGCACTTTCTGCATGATAGCCCGGCGGTATGGGCATCATATAATGACGATCACTGTCTGTAGCTTGGATCATAGGCTGCATAGCTCCCATTCCGGCTTTATCATCACTTTGACCCGGAATGATCTGTCGGGTAATTTCAGGATCCAAACTAATCGGGGCTTCCTCCGGAGGAAGAAGCTGCTCACCGGCATTGCTTGCAATCAACTGGTCAGGGGCATTCCCAAGCATTCTACAATAATAGGTATCATCAGGATTCTCCACCGGCTGATCAAATTCCACCCATAAATATCTCTTTCTAGCCTCTGATGAGCTATAATCATCCGTTCTCTCATAAGGAGAAAAAGCAATCCCCACACTGACTAACTTAGGTATCTGCACAGGAGGTAGCACTGTAGGTAGTGTTAACCGTTCGGTTTCAACAGTTGCAGCCGAAGCATGTCCCGCTTTGGTTTTAGGTTTTATTTTATATTCCGCCCACAGTTCATCAGGAAACCTCAAATCTCCATTGTTCTGTTTCAGTTCATTCTTTGGGTCAAGTGCATCTATGTAAACAATCCTAGTGTAATTTCTATTGACCCGGTCAAAGCGATCCGACTGTAAAGCTTCAAATGAAACAGTATGCTTTAACTCTATGTCTCCCAAGTAGGTATTTTTCCTGATTTCAGTATTTTTATCCTTCCTGAACTTATATTCTCTTTCAATTACAAACGCAACATCCTGTAAGGTATCCCATGCCCAATCCCGGTTTACTTTGTAGCTCAATGTAGCAAGCCAGTGATTGTACAGGTCAGCCTTGGTGGCAAAAGTGATAGAACTTCCGTCCGGCGCCAGCGTATGCCTGATCCTGGAGCTACAACCTATAGCGACCCGCTCTCCTTTTGGAGCCACAAGGGTGAGCCCTTTGGCTTCCAGTCCAAGGGCATTTGCCAGACGCTCCACTACACCCGACTGCTGCTCTTCAGAAACCCTTTGCAGTAGTGATGAAAAGATATTTTTCTTGATAGTCGGAACACTGTCAGGCTTTAGAAACAATGCCTGAACCGGCTGAATTGCCTCAAAAGGCTGTAATAAATCCAATTCAGCAGCCGGTTCTTTATAGAGCATAAACTGCTGTACTTTGCCAAACCGGCTATCTTTATCCTCATTAGCGTCAATAAAACCAAAGTAGCCTTCAGGTGCCCCAGCAGAAGTCGCTTCGGCCCGCAATGAAATTCTAATGTGTCTTCCTGTAGGCACGACCAATTCCTCCATCCCATGGATAGCATCAATGAGTAAGTCCTCATTTAAAAATGGATTAGCAGGCTCTCCAAGATTCAAAACAGAAACATCAATAAACTTAATGGGAACATTCAAAACCCCATCAAAATCCGAAGGAAATAGCCTTGACGTCTCATACAAGGTGATAAAGCTGTCTCTGCCACTTTGACTCAGCTGTGTATCCATCCGAAGTGACTTCACCTCCACTCTTATCTTGACTTGATGCACATCAGGATCAGATAAAGCAGGCTTTAGCCCATCTGTCTGAAAGGTCAATTCCTTCAACAACTTGATCGGATCCTGACCTATACTTTGGTATTTATCGGTAAATACAACAGCAGGATATTCCAGTAAAGGCCTCTGAATTACAAAAGCGGGATTCGGGTCAAACTGAGTTTCTTCATCATTTACAGCATTGAAATAAGTTCGAAGATTGTTCCTGATTTCAAGTGGTTTTTCAATACGAAGCATCCCCGGATTCACATACCGTTTGAATGAAACACTGGTCTCAGGACTAGGTGCCGCATTCAATGGAACATCATCCAAATTGGGACCACCACCGGAAATATCAGTCATCCGAATTCTAAACTCATAAGTATTTCCATATCGGAGTTTGGTATTCAAAGGAGAAGGAATCAGAGCTTTATTTTGAGAGACTTTTTTATTCTGCAGCTCATTTTGTTGTCCGCCATTGCTTTCATGATTTCTATAAATCTGCAGCGCATCCTGGTCTTCAGTTACCAAGCTTTTGCCTATCCAATGCGCATAATACATCGGTAACCAATAATGCTCACTTTGCGGACCACTGATCTTGTTCGGATAGACCTGATAAGGGAGTTCGGTACTGCTGGAATCCAGTTGACCGGCAAACATATTTTCAGATTCATTGATCTCAATGCTATTGAGACTTTCCCATTGACTTCCTTCTGATACCTGTCGGACGTCGATATGATATCCCATCACTCCCAATGGTGCATCCGTCCTCTTCAATGAACCCGGATCGGAAGGATTCTCAATCATCTGTCTAAGGTACCACACCAGTATTTGCTCATCATCCCAGCCCAAACGGATTCCCGCGTCCGATTGAGGAGGCAGTTCATCCTGGCTCTCTTCCAATAAATTCCCGCTTACCGGCTGATTTGCATGCACTATTTTGGCAAATCCGTCATTGTAGGTTTGCGCCTCCATAAACAGCTCATCCCATGGTCCCAAAGGAACCGGCTCGTCCGGATCAGAAACTTTCTTATACAACACGGGAAATAAGACAGGCGCAAAAACAGGCCTTGGTGTACCCTTGGTCAATAATGGAATCTTGGCTGCATATCTCTTAATCAATGGACCATCCGAGTTTTCCAACAAAACGGCTTGAGCTAGCGCGTAAGGATCATTTGTAATGTCCGCATATAGATAACCACCCTCTTCAAACCAGCCAGCTTCTACTTCCAATTGAACTTCGTAGATCATCCCACAAGCCTTAGCCAGCAGAGGTTGCCTCAAAATATTTGCAAAAACTTTGCCCCAGCTCATCTTGGTTCGTGGCTGGTAGTTAATGGTTGGTATTTTGTCACGGACCGCACATTGATAGCCGTCATCCGTAATTGCATTTGGATGTCTGGGTTGTGTGAAATTAAATCTTTCACGGTAAGAAACCGGCAGGTATTTTTTGATGCTCTTTTCTACAGGGACCGGATCAGGCAGCTTATCCGAATCGTCAGTAATCGGAAGAGGCATAGCATCTGCGACCTTCTTAATTATGACAGCTTTATCCGCAGCGGGTTTTACTGTCACAGCTCTTACAATGGGTATTCTATTGGCTGCTGTCGCATTACTCAAAGGGAAATCGTCAGTGCCTCTTATGATAGAAAAACTAAATTCAGGCTGGAAATCTGCAAATCCGGGCACATTTGCGGGGTTTGGTAAGCCGGTAGCCCAATCCGAAAACGGATTTGTATTCCGCGGTACAACCACGATGTTCACTGTAAGTACATTTCCATCGAAACGTTGAGGAAAAGTCATTAGGGAAATTAATCTTCTTGGTTCCATAATTTGATTGTTGAGGTAAAAAATTAAGCTATCTGACGGCTTTCTTGCCAAGTCTCTTCGAAGCTGATATTGATAATAAAACAGATACTGATATCCAACCCGAAAGTCACAGATGCTGTGCAATCCGTTCTTTCCGGACTCGATATTCTCTTCACAGTACCGCTTGCTTCTATATAAATCGTAACGCTGACAATTCCACCCAGCAGGTTGGCGTGCCCTTTGAACAACATGAAAGCAGTGATCTCAATGGTATTGGCATCTGCATACATTTGGCATCCGACCAGGTAAGTCACGCTGACATTACCTACTACAGGCAAGCCTACAGAGATATTCGCACCGAAACCGAATTTCAACATCAGACTTGGGCCTATTTTAGTATCACAGGCTATCTTGACTTCCACTGACCCCACCGCATATATCGTCGCTGCACCTACAGTCACACACATGACTTCCAATCCTCCGTTGAATTGGACAAATCCACCTGCCGTCGGAAGCAGCTGGGAAGGATCATTGGTCACCTTCAATGCAGCATTGAAATACACGCCCAATGCAAGACCTGCCTCTAATCTCAACGGGCACTGAGGAGAGTTATAAACAGAATCCTCAGGCGGGAAGCGGATAAGCGGGATTTCTTTGGTGGCCTCAAACTTATACTCCCAAATCTCCCCTGCATTGCTCATGGCTATTTGAAGACCTTTCCTCATCACGGCTCCGTAATCCCCCGTACTGAGTGCTGCCAGCATCTGTAATAATTCTATGACCGGCTGCAAGGCATCACTGAATTCTACTTCAGGAAGAGGTATTCCATCCAGAGGCCCGGGACTGTCCTTATCCCCGGCATAACCTGACTCTTTTCCTTTTGCTGCGTCAAAGTTTCCTTTTATCGTCATAAGGCGCTCAAATGAACCCAAATCAACCACCATGGCGACGTTGTTGACTTTACTTTTCCAGGTATCGGCTAAATCTGTCGCAAAGGAATCCACATCAAAGTTGAGTTTGGAATCCACGTATTGTTTTGAACCGTTTTTCTTTTGCTCAGCTTTATATTCTATGTAGATTTTCAGGGCATCCATATTCACCAGATACAGTGGGTCAAAATTTGGAATATCAAATGCCAGTGCCTTATTCAGAGCGCTATTTGCCTCACCGGAAAGCAGTTTGAATCCCTTGTCCACCAATTGACCGGCTTCCACTTTAGATGTAATCTCCATCAGCTCCAAGACCTTCTTGCCACCATCAGTAGCAGTATTTTCTATAAATGCAGCTACGCTAGCCCCATCTTTATCTATTCCGTTTAACAATGGAATGGCTTTTCCGAAGTTGGAATAGGCATCCCCAACATTTGGGAATATGCTGCTTCCGTTCATGAGTTTATACGCATCCGAAAAAATCGGCGGAGTCTTACTTAACAGTTTACCAATTCCCTTTTTGAAGCTAGGAGTTAGAAAAAGGGCTTTTTGCGTAGCAGTACTCTGTAGGAATCCATAATTGACCGTATCTACTGCCGGATTTCTGAGAATCTCCAACGGATGCGCCAAACGGATCAGGTTGTTATTTACATCAGATGCGCTGACTACTACTTCTTTCTGCCATTTACCAATACGTATTAACGGTATGGGAATATGTGGCGGAAGCGGAGTAACCTCGCCTGAGCCCGTTTCGTGCTGTACCATACTCCAGCTGCCGTCTTTTGGGAGAAGGACAGATCCGCGGGTAGCCGCCACAAAAATCGGTGCAGTGGCAGAATTGCCCGGTTTTTCAGAATGCGAGATATCGAACCTGTTGATCTGCATCAACTGACCCGATCCGCCCACATCCATTACACAATTGATATCACCTCCCATCAAACCTCCCTGACTAGCCAACAAACCCTTGAGTTGAACAGGGGTCAAAGGAATACCCGGTGGGGACAATTGCACATAGCCCAAAATCTTTTTGGCAGGAGTTCTTCCATTTTTATGCCCTTTCACCAAGTTTTCGACGGCCACATCAGCATCAAAATAGACTGCCGCACATTTAACTTCCTGGTTAAATTGTGCACCATTGTTTATTTCTTTTTCACCTTTGACATTCATGAAGGCTTTGCCGGTTGGGATTACGTTATTGGCCACATAATCTGCTACCGAACCATCTTCTTTGATATTGGTGATATTGAACAAACCCCTCAAAGTCCCAGGGTGCAACTCATACCTGGCATCCTCCACCAGATTTCCCGGGATTGTATCATCAATGAATTTTGCCCTAAAATCAAAAATCCCATCCGATTCCGGTTGCCATCCGCTATCCGTCCTATAGACAAAGCCGGAACTGGTCCTGAAAATAGTAATGGTACGCACCACACGAATGCCCCAAGGATAAATCAAACTTTTCACCTGAATCACCTCATGTCCCGTCCTGCCCAGCATAATGTCAAACCTGGCTTGGCTTGTCTGTGCTATAGCAGCAGAAGGACTAAGCCAGTTGCTGAAGGTGCTCGCTCCATATCCGGTAAAATCAATCTTGCTTACGGGCACTCCTCTACCGGTGATTTGAGTAGGATTACCTTGATTTACAAAAAATTCCCCATTAAAGATCTCCGTAACACTCTGCCCCAAAGTACTTGCACCTGTCTCATTTCCGCTTAGTCCCAACACATTTGCCAGTTGTACAGTAAATCCGGCAAACATCGGTAAATCATTCTTCTTGGGTTCATCGGGAAAATTCTTTCCGAAGTTTCCTGCAGTCGCCCGGATTTGAATTCCTCCTTCCATTTCATTTGGAAATTTCGGGCTTACCTGATCTAGCTGGGGTTTAATGCTTTCACCACTATTCGTATGTGAAAGTTCTGCTAAAGCTTTAAGACCAAAAGGCAGTGTAAATAAGGCTGCTATCGGAGTTTGTTTTTGTTTGTATTTCTCCAATATAAAGTCAACAAGCGGCTTAGGAGATAGAGCAATTCTCTCTTGATGATTGTTTACAAACCTTGTAGGTCCACCGTCATTAGGATAATAATTATGAAACAGCGGTGGATCCCCGGGTTTATTTTGACCGGGAGCTGTCAAATTAAGGACAGGTTCCCAAGCTACTTGAGGCATCATAAATAACCGAGTCATTGCACCCTGGGCAATGACTTCCATTCCCTCTACCGAAATAAACTGATTATCCGTTTGGGAAATGCTTGCCTCAGACTCATTGACAGCTCTAACTGTACCCGTAGTCACACGGTGCCCCTGCGACAAGCCTAGACTTACTCCAAGTTGGTTGGCATTAGAACTTACATCCAGTAAGGCGAAGTAATCATTTTCATAAGCTCTGATAAAAGGCTGAAGTTGATCTTCATATGGAGGAAGAGAATCCTTTCGTCCAGTAGTAGCAGCAGTAGTGGATTTTAGGGTTTCCATCCTTACTTCAGAAGATGTCAACTGATTAACAGCCATATGGCTTGGAGAAACTGCCACATCTGCTGCTCCTGGGGTAGAGGAACTGGTATTACCCGGTCCAAAATGAAAATTGACATGGACTTTATCTTCTTTTTCCTTCACAGGCTCTTGTGATATCTGACATATCAGCCAGCTTTGAATTGCCTCAATACCTCTGCCTTTATTTCCAAATTGCCTACTTAAAATCCCAAGATTAGCTACATATGGATCCGGAAGCGTGGGCATGTAGCTCAGCATTCCAAAAACCAGAAAAGTTTGGCTTCTGACAATTTTACTCCAATCCGCATTACATTCTCCAAAAACTAATGCACCATTTACCGGTGAAAGTGTAAAAAGTGCATTTTCAAGTGCTATGGCAATACTTTTGAAATTTGGCACTTTATCAAAAGGTAACTTATTGTCCCATAGAATATTGTCATCCAGTATATAAATTAAATTCTTGTCGTCAGAACCGGCCATTACCAATGCTGAATTCTTTGTTTTGACTGAGACAGGGAGCCCATTGACCTGCAGTGGTCTATCTACTTTAATTTGGGTATTTGCCAAAGCCACGAGCATCTCTGTCCCCTCCGCCAGAGAATTGTACATAAACATGGCGGACTTATTCAGTGCTATAGAAACAGACGTTCCATACGCATTCAAATCATCCTTCCAATGATCTATTTCCTGAAAAGCACCCTCACCGTTTGAGATCAAATCTGTAATACCAATTCTCCCATTTTCAACAAGAACCTGTGGCTTTCCCAATTTCAAATTCTTTCCCTGAAGTCCTTTCCATCTAAATTTCAATCCAGCCTTCAATTCTTGCAGCATCCCTCCAGACCCCGCTACTTCTAATGGAGACTGTATATCCAGCTCCGCAGCGGGAATTGCCCACCATGAGTTACTGACAGATGCAGATTCCTGAATCTCAACCATGGGACTCAACTGTTTTTTAGGAGCAAATTCTGAAACTGAACAGGAATATGGAATCAGCAATCGGGACAACTGGGTACTATAGGTAGGTACTTTATTGGCTTGGGAAAACGCTGCCGATTGCCCATAGACAGACCACTGGGCAGGCCCACTTTCCGAAATTTGAGCTTTTGAGGCACCTGAAAATGAAAATTTCAAGCTACTTGGATTCTGCACTTTAGCATTGATGGCATCTTTTCCATGTTTCTTTTTAGCATCTATTGCCTCGGGGGTCTGATCCACATCCAGTTGTACTTGGACAGAGGTATTGGCCGCCAATACAAGTTTCTGTCCTTGGAGTACAGGATTTGCACTCAACTGGATCTTGCCGTCTTTCACTTTCAATCCCACATACCTGGTACTTGGAGCATTGGAAGCAAGCATATCCGCTCTGACGTAAAAACTACCTGCTGCCACATCGTAAACCTTAGAAACCTCCACAGGAGGTACGTTCACAGGTTTAATCTTTTGGTCGAGAAAAGAGGCTTTAAATAGAAGAACGGGAAGGTTACTGTTTTGCTGATAAATAGCAATCAGCTTTGTAATCCTATAAAAATCAATGAAAATGATCCTTCCATCAGTTTTGACCAAAGGACCGATGGATTTCTCTACTTTCGCTCCGGCTGCCCACGCAGGTACACTGGCTCGAATCTGAGTGCTCCTTACAGGCACTTCACGGACAAATGCTTTTAATCCCGGCTCTTCCTCTTTTGGAGGTTCATTTTCAAATCTCTTAACACTCTCTTTATCAGTACCTTTTTTGATTAATGGATCAATAGATTCTTTAACACTGACTTTTTCAGCTTCTTTACGGATCAGTTCAATTTTCTCCTTGGGAATTCTGTCCTGAAAGAATATTTCAGATCGCTCAAAGCTGAATGATTCGGGTTTTATTTGTGAGCTATCCTGAATCAGCAGTGATCTTGCCAAAAGGGGCAGTCCTTCCTCCCACTGTTTTTTCTCTGCTGAATTGCCTGCATTCAGGTGTCCGAAGATACTGGACAATAAAGATTCTAGTTCATCCTTTTCCATGGTAAAAAGTATTTAGATGTGAATGCTCCTTACCTCAAAAACTGTCAACCTTGGCTACAAATAAAAATCAACACAAAACAATTCTTGGTTAAAAAGGGCACTGTGAAGCTAGAAAAATAATCAGCCAAACACCAGCGTAAGGCACTGAAAGAGTAATAATTACAAATTTTATTTTAGTAAAAATTGCCAATTTTGGTAAGGAAGGGATAAATTCCCCAAAACGTGTTGAGATTGAAAATGGCTTTATTATTCCAACTATCTCCCCCTGAATCAAATTCGGTGAATAATTTCCCTAATAAGCTTCCGAATTCAAAACATGACAAAAATCTTCTCCATTTTTCTTTAGATTCATTCCAAATAATTCTATTTTTGCGCACGGTCAAATGACCGGCAAAAGAATATGACAATTACAGCTGATACAATTCCGCACACCCGGGCGGCAATAATTCGAGAGATTTCAGATTCACCTTTGAAAATCAATTTGATGGAACTCGGCTTTCTTCCGGGAAAAATCATCACGCTACATCATACAGCTCCTCTTGGAGGCCCGATGGCTTTCAAACTAGAGGAAACTATTCTTGCTTTACGAAAATCTGAGGCTTCTCTGATCGAAGTCCAATTGCTCTGAATTTCATGCCTGAGTCCCAAACTCCTTCCCTTGTCAAATCGCCAAGAGTAGCCATCATCGGAAATCCGAATGTTGGAAAATCGACCATCTTTAACCAACTCACCGGATTGAGTCAGAAAATCGGCAATTATCCGGGAGTCACCGTGGACAAGAAGGTAGGTAGGATGAATTATCAGGGAAGCAGTTATGAGATCATTGATCTTCCGGGAACTTATAGTTTATATCCAAATTCTGAAGACGAGATCATCGCACACCGGGTATTAAACCAAGTGAGTGAAGAGGATAAACCGGAGTTTGTCTTAATGATAATTGATTCTTGCCAGCTTTCCCGAGGTCTATTTTTAGCGACGCAACTGCTGGATTTGGGGCTAAACCTGGCTTTGGTGCTCAATATGGCCGACATCGCGGCAAAAAAAAATATTACGATCAAGAGCTTCGAAATATTCAAAGCTCTTGGAGTTCCAATTTTGAGTACAGACGCCCGCGGCGAAAAGGGGCTGGATCAAATCCGTGAATTAATCCATCAACAAAATTTCAGCAAGAAATCAACATTCCTCAACATTGAAGAAATAGCTCCAACTGAACTGCTATCCGAGGTAAAGGATAAATTTGGGTTATCCAATTTCTATCAGGCCTATCAGATGCTTCGGTTTGGAGATAAAGACAAAACATACTCTGTAGAAGACAGGAAATGGCTAAAAACCAAGCTGTCCGAAAGCAAATTTGACTTGGAAGCTGCTCAGCTGGAAGAGACAAAAATACGCTATCGCAAAATCAACGAAATCGTAGAAAAGACAGTTGTCAAAACCTCCGAAGTATCACCCAAAGCAAGCATAGACAAGATTTTGCTACATCCGGTATTTGGGTATCTGATATTTGGGGCTATTCTATTGCTGATTTTCCAAGCTATTTTCGCCTGGGCATCGGTTCCCATGGATATGATTGACGGCTTTTTTGCTGAGCTGTCAGGCTGGGTTTCTGATCAATTGCCTGAGGGGCCACTATCGAGCTTGATCACCGATGGGATTATACCCGGCATCGGAGGCATAGTGATCTTTATACCCCAGATCGCCATGTTATTCGGATTTCTGGCTATTCTGGAAGACACAGGATATATGTCCAGAGTGGTATTTCTGATGGATCGATGGATGCGCCCGTTTGGCCTTCATGGTAAAAGTATAGTTCCACTGGTATCCGGTGTGGCCTGTGCTATTCCCGGTGTGATGGCTGCTAGAAATATTGGAAACTGGAAAGAAAAAATAATCACCATTATGGTGACGCCATTGATGAGCTGCTCTGCCCGTCTCCCTGTTTACATTATTTTGATAGGCTTGGTCGTTCCTGATGAATTCATTTTCGGTATTTTCAATCTTCAGGCAGTTGCCTTACTTGGTCTTTATCTGTTAGGTGTATTCGGAGTATTTTTCACTGCGCTTCTTCTTAAATACATTTTGAAATCGGAAGAGAAAAGCTTCTTGATGGTGGAACTTCCCACCTATCGTGCGCCTCGCTGGCTGGATGTTCTCATGACCATGTTTAACAAGTCCAAGACATTCGTTTTCGAAGCGGGAAAAGTCATTCTTGCCATTTCAGTCGTGCTATGGGTATTGGCTTCCTACGGTCCTCCTGATCGTATGGATGCTATCAGAGCAGAAAGTGAAGAAAGACTTGCCCAAGCTTCTCCGGACGATATCCCGGTGATCGCCAACGAAACCTCTTCCCTTTTGCTGGAGAACTCTTTCATAGGTATAATGGGAAGAGCAATAGAGCCTGTGATAAAGCCTCTTGGGTATGATTGGAAAATCGGAATCGCACTGATCACTTCCTTTGCGGCACGGGAGGTATTTGTCTCCACTATTGCAACTATCTACAGCATAGGTACAGATACAGAGGATGAACTTACGATACGGGAAAAACTCGATCAGCAGATTAATCCGGATACAGGAGAAAAAGTCTATAATACAGCTACTGCCTTCTCGCTTATGGTGTTCTATGCGTTTGCCATGCAGTGTATGAGCACGCTTGCAATTGTATATAGGGAAACCAACGGGTGGAAATGGCCGTTGATCCAAACAGTATACATGACAGTACTGGCATATTGCTCTGCGCTTCTCGTCTATCAAATTCTATCCTAATATGTGGCAGGAAATTCTAGTTGGAGTTATAGTTTTGGCAGCTTTGGGTTATTTGGTAAAGAAATACTTCTTCAAATCCAAGACCCAAGCCGGCTGTGATAAATGCGCCAAACCCTGAGTTTTGCCTCAAACAATAGTTTATCAGTAGTTTTTTGATACTTTTAAGCTCATGGGCAAAGTAGCCAAACAGAGCATTCAAACTGCCATTTTTTCCTATCTGGGTGTTGTCATAGGTTATGTCAACGTGCTTTGGCTTTATCCCTATGCGCTGGATGCATCGCAACTGGGAACTTTCCGTACAATTCAGGATTTGGGCCTGCTCTTTGTTCCTTTCGCACAATTGGGCGTAGGACATGGAATCACCCGGTTTTTTCCCCAGCTCCAATCCAACAAATCTGCTTTCCTAAGCTATGGTATTGCCTTTTCATTAGTAGGCTTTGCCCTTGTCAGCGCCATTTTTCTGGGCTTTAAGGCTCAAATAATAAGTCTATTTGCTGCCAATTCACCGGAAGTGATAGACTTTTTTGGGATAGTGCTTCTGATTACTTTATTCTCTTTGCTGAGCAGCATACTGGATGCTTATAGCCGCTCGTTTCTAAAAGTCGCCGTGCCTACACTGGTTCGGGAAGTGTTTTTACGCTTGCTCACAGGTATTTTAGTTGGATCTTATTTGCTCAAATGGATCACATTTCCACAAGTAATGCAGGGCTTGGTGGCAGTATATGGATTTGCCCTGCTGGGTGTTCTGGTCTATTTGCTATGGTTGGGAGTTTTGAAATTAGATTTCCGTTGGAGTACGTTCCCTAAAGGCTTTCGTACATCTTTCATACAATTTAGCCTCATCACCTTCTTGGCTACGGCAGCGTCTACCTTGATAATGAAAATTGACAGTATCATGGTGAGCTCCATGATTAGTCTTGAGGCTAATGCTATTTATACGATTGCGTTCAGCATGGCTCTGGTGATAGAATTACCCCGCAGGGCAATCTCTCAGGTGGTAATGCCGGTCATCGCGGATCATTTTGCCAAAGGCAACCACAGTGAAATCAACACCCTCTACAAGCAGGTTTCGAATCGTCAACTCTACATCTGCCTACTTCTTTTTATAGGAATCTGGGCCAACTTGGATACTCTGTACTATTTTATTCCCAACAGCGAAGTTTATGAGGCGGGAAAACAGGTAGTGGTATTGATTGGTCTAGGTAAACTCTTCGATGTAGTATTCTCCGTAAATGGTGAAATCCTGATTTTCTCAAAACATTACCGCTTCAACCTTATTGCTACGATTGGCATGAGTGTTTTGATTATTGGATTGAATTACCTGCTAATCCCTATGTATGGTATAGAAGGCGCAGCTATGGCTTCAGTAGCTGTGATGCTGCTGTTCAATCTGGTGAAATACCTATTCCTCAAGATCAAACTGGGCTTCGAACCATTTTCTATAGAAACTATGAAGATAATCTTCGTAGGATGTATTGCCTTTATCCCGGGTTATTTCAATTACCTGTCTCTTTCACCTATTGCGGACATTATCGTGACGAGCACATTAGTGCTGGCGACTTACCTGTTTTTCTCAAGATTATTGGACGTGGGTACCGAAGAATGGGAATGGGTGAAAAAGAGGATAACACGTTCTGAGTAACATCTTCAAAGTTTTACAAGAGGAAAGTGGTAAGTGTTAAGATTATACAGGGAGTAGCGGGCAGCTAAGCTGCAAGAAAAATCACCTCTAACCTGTGGGCTCTATGAAAATCTCCGTATCCACCGCGCACAGTTAAAAAACTAAAAAATCCGGGCCTTAGAGTGTTGCAAACCTCCTATAAGACAAGATTTGAGCTGCCTGTTAACCGCAAACTTCCACTGTTATCCTGACTCTTGCGAATCGAGGCCCCGATTTACATCGGGGTGAGGCCTGTTTTTGGGAAGGGCTTCACTCGGTAAAATTGATAATTGTGAAGTTTGAACATGTCAACGACCCGGACAGTACAAATATACGATTTATTACATGGCAGGTTGGCGAAATTGACGGATGATTCCGATAATGTATGATGAAGAAAATAAAAAACCGTGGGCTTCAACCGCTTATATCAGAATAATATTCCTGAAAAATCATCAATTTAATGAGGATCACAAGGCAATCAAATGTGAAAACAGGCTTATCCAAAATTTTATTTCACCCAACTCCTAAAGTTTTACTCGATTTTACTCGTAAATTTGTATTTCTAAAACCATTGACGCTTTATGTATTTGATTAAAAAAATGGTCGTTTGCCTAGATCAGACATCTTTGGATCAAACCCTGATTCAATATGCAGCCTTTATTGCTCAGGTCAACCAAACCAGAAAAATCTACTTCGTAAATGTGATTAAAAACCTCAGCATCCCTAAAGAGGTACTGGAAGAATTCCCGAATTTGGTTGAAAACATGGTCAACGAAAGACAGGAAGCCATGGAAACTGTAGTCAATGAGCACTTCAAAAACCCGAAAGGCATATCATTGAATTACATAGTAAAAGAAGGCTCTCTCTCTAAGAAAATTTTAAAACTTGCTGAAGAAAAATCTGCCGATATGATTCTGATTGGCAGAAAAGTCCATCTTCCCGGAACCGGCGTAGCATCGTCCAGACTAGCCAGGCGCGCCAGCTGCTCCTTACTTATAGTGCCTGAAGGCTCTGCTACCAAAATGCAACGTTTACTGGTCCCCAGTGATTTTTCTGATTACTCCAAAGATGCCTTGGAAGAAGCTATTATGATTGCCGAAAAGCATGGCGGCCTTGAAATTGTCTGCCAGAATGTGTTTACGGTACCTTCCGGCTATCATTACACAGGTAAAACCTACGAAGAATTTACCCAGATCATGCGTATGCATGCTGAGATTAATTACAAAAAATTCATCCGTAAAATAGACACCAAAGGCAACAAAATCACGCCTGTTTATACCCAAGATGTAAATGATGACCCTGTTGAGGAAATCGTGGCAAAAGCAAAAGAAATCGGTGCAGACGGAATTATAATAGGAGCAAAAGGACGTACAGCTGCCACTGCCCTGTTCATAGGAAGTATGGCAGAGCGATTGATTCAATACAATGACAGTATTCCTCTTATGGTAACTAGGCCAAAAGGAAAAAATGCGGGAATTCTGGATTACATCCTTGAAATCTAGCACCCGGCTTTATTTCGGATTTTTTTTTGCCTGAAAATCAATGCATAGTAAGTTTATATTTCCGGTCAAATAAACCCTTTTGTCTAAATTGGGTCTAAAAGGCTAATGACGAAAAACGGTGACCGGGAAATACTCCAACTCATCCAAAACCCCAAAACCAGGGAGATGGGTTTCAGGCAGCTAATTCTGGCTTACCAAAAGCGGGTGTATCATGTCATCAGGAGAATGGTTCTGATTCATGAAGATGCAGATGACATCACCCAAAATACCTTTATCAAGGCCCATCACTACATCGGCAAGTTTCAAGGTCAGTCCAGTCTTTTCACTTGGCTTTATCGAATTGCGACCAATGAGTCCTTAAGCTTTCTGGAAAAGAAGAAAAAGCGGTACTTCTTCTCTATTGATGATCATCAGGAGAAAATGGAATCCTATATTGACCAACCGGGCAATATGGATGGAGACGAAATTCAGCGCTTACTTCAAAAAGCATTGCTCTCATTGCCTGATAAGCAACGACTGGTCTTTCATCTGAAATATCAGGAAGAACTTACCTATGAGGAAATCTCTGAAATTACCGGAACCAGTATAGGAGCTCTCAAGGCAAGTTATCACCATGCAGTAAAAAAAATCGAGCATTCCTTAGCTAAAGAATAAACTTTTGAACACTAATCCAGTCTAAACTTACACCATGCAAAAGATTCCAAAAATCAAGGACTTCAAGGCTCCGGATGATTATTTTGATAATCTTCCGGATACTGTAATGGATAGAATCGATACTCAGCGATCTGTCAACTGGATGAATTATGCAGCCGCTGCTGCCATTCTTGTAGTAAGCCTGGGAGTGTGGCAGTTCAATGTTAAAGATTCGCAGTTTGAAAGACTGGCTATGGATGAAGAGGTTAATTTCTACATTGAGAGTCACTATTGGACCGCTGAAGATGTGCTGAGTATGGTAGACAATCCGGAGGAAATCCTGGATCAGATTATAGCAGAGGAAATGGTGTACGAAATAGATTTGGTGGATGAAAATGATCAACAATGGTATTAAGCCTATAAAATGGACACGCTTAAAATCACCATTAAAACAAAATATAAACAGATGAAATGCCCATGAGAAAGTCTTCTCACACAGGGGGATGATTATCTAGGGCATTCCATCTGACCAAAAAAATCAAATTATAAACAGATGAAATCGAGCATGACTAAAAAGTCACACACTGGGATGATTATAAACCGTGCGAGATTCCATGTGACCTCTAAAAAACAATTATAAACACATGAAAAAACACACATTAGTTGCACTCATATTTTTCCTGGTATTCGGGGTTGTCCAAGCTCAGCATACCGGAGGAAAATATGACCGTGAAAAACTAGAAGCCGCAAGGGTGGCTTTTATTACAACCAGATTGGATCTAAAACCGGAGCAGGCCCAAAAATTCTGGCCGATTTTCAATGTGTTTAATGATTCAAGGGAAATAAATCTCAAAGAAATGTCCGAGCTGGGCAAAGGCAAGGATCTTCAATTATCCGAAGCCGAGGCAAAATCCAGAATCGACCGGAAATTTGAAATCCAACGTAAAATGATCGTGGATGAAGAGAAATTTGTCAAAGACTTATCCGGTATATTGACCTATAATCAAATCATCCAGTTGAATGGCTTGTCAAGGGAATTTGCGAGACATATCTACCAAAGACGAAAGGATGATGATAGAAAGTAAAAAAGCGGCTCTAAGCCGCTTTTTTACTTATTGACCTTTTTTCAATAGGTCTCTGATTTCTTCTAAAAGTACTTCGGATTTTGGTGGTGCAGCAGGAGGAGCAGGGGCGGCTTCTTCTTTCTTTTTCATACTATTAATAGCCTTCACTGCAATGAATATCACAAATGCAATGATAATAAAATCCACCACATTCTGGATAAAGGCACCGTAAGTAAGCAACACCGGGCCCAGTTCTTCACCTGCTGGGCCTACACTACTTTCTTTTAACACAATCGCTAAATCAGTGAATTCCATCCCGCCCAATAGCATTCCTATTGGAGGCATGACCACGTCACTTACAAAGGAGGAGACAATTTTTCCAAAGGCTCCGCCTATAATTACAGCTACAGCCAGATCGACTACATTGCCTTTTACGGCAAATTCTTTAAACTCTTTCAGCAATCCCATAAGATTTTGGTTAATGGTTATATTATCAATGAATATTTCAAAAAATATCCTCCTATGCAAGACTTAAGCTATTTCTACGTCATTTTATATAGCAAAAACCTCTTTTCATACCCAAATTCATCCATAAAAGAGAACTCTACGCCCATTTTTTTCCTTAACATTGCAACCTTAATTATTCTAGAATATGCAGGCACCAAAAGCCAAAAAAATAGCTCAGCTCTTAGAGACACATGGTCATCAGCGTACTGACAATTATTATTGGATGCGCGATCGGGAAAACCCGGAAGTCATAGAATATCTGAATGCGGAGAACGAATACCTCAAAGCGAGCCTAAAATCCACAGAAGAATTTCAGGAAAAGTTATTTCAGGAAATGAAGGGGCGAATCAAAGAAGACGATGAAAGTGTTCCTTACCTGAAATCAGGATATTACTGGTACGTCAAATATGAAACCGGAGGAGAATATCCATTATACTGCCGTAAGAAAGGCAGTTTGAATGCTATCGAAGAGATTTTTCTTGATGTCAATTTACTGGCTGAGGGCAAAGCTTATTATCAGGTAGGTGGCACAGCGGCTTCCTCTGACCTGAGGATCTTGGCCTTCGCTGTAGATGAAGTGGGACGAAGAATCTATGAAATCCGCTTCAAAGACCTCGAAACGGGTGAACTCCTCCCAGATCACATCCCTGCTATTACCGGAAACTTTGTCTGGGCAGAAGATGGCAGGACACTTTTCTACTCCAAACAAGACCCTGAGACCCTTCGCTCCTATCAGATCTATTCGCATCAACTGGGCACTTCTACCGGGGATGACATCCTGATCTATGAGGAAAAGGATGAAGAATTCTCCTGTGTGGTACACAAAACAAAATCTGAAAAATATATCCTAATACATTCCGAAAGTACCATTTCTTCTGAAATGCGTTTTTTGGATGCTACTAATCCTACAGGAGAATTCACATTGCTTCAGGCTAGAATTCCGTATTTGGAGTATGCCGCTGACCATTATGAAGATTATTTTTGGATCAGAACAAATCATGAAGCCCAGAATTTCAAACTTGTTAAGGCTCCTATCGGCAATCCTTCACTTGAAAATTGGGAGGATGTGATTCCTCATCGTGAATCGGTTCTATTGGAGGATTTTGATATTTTCTCACATTTCTTGGTAACACAGGAAAGATCAAACGGGCTTTGCAAAATCAACATCAAACCTTGGGACGGAACTGCAGGGCATTCCTTGGAATTTGATGATGAAACCTACACAGCTTGGATCAGCACCAATCCGGAATTTGATACACAGATCCTTCGCTTTGGCTATAACTCACTCGTAACACCTCCAAGCACCTTTGACTACCATATGGTCACTAAGGAGAAGACGTTACTTAAGCAGCAAGAAATCATAGGAGGCTATGATGCTTCAGCCTACACATCAGCCAGGATTTGGGCGAAAGCTGCAGACGGAGTCATGGTACCCATCTCTCTGGTATACAAAATCGACAAATTCACTCCTGACGGCTCCAATCCCCTCCTACTCTATTCTTATGGATCTTATGGCTATAGCATGGATGCCCATTTCTCCGGCAGTCGTCTAAGCCTATTGGATAGAGGATTTGTATTTGCGATAGCACACATCCGGGGCGGGGAAGATTTGGGCCGTGGATGGTATGAGGATGGGAAAATGCTGAAAAAGCGAAACACCTTCACCGATTACATCAGCTGTGCAGAGCATTTGATCGCAGAGAAATATACTTCACCTGAGCATCTATATGCAATGGGTGGAAGTGCAGGTGGATTGCTGATGGGCGCAGTGATGAATTTACGCCCTGATCTGTTCAATGGCCTGATTGCGGCAGTGCCTTTTGTGGATGTGGTGACTACCATGCTTGACGAAAGTATTCCGTTGACTACAGGTGAATTTCAAGAATGGGGCAATCCCAAGGATAAGGAATACTACGACTACATGCTTTCTTATTCTCCTTATGATAATGTGGAAGCTAAGGACTACCCAAATCTACTCATCACTTCAGGTCTACATGATAGTCAAGTGCAGTATTGGGAACCTACCAAGTGGGTAGCAAAACTCCGGGAATTGAAAACAGACTCCAAACTTCTATTCCTACATACCAATATGGAAGCAGGACACGGAGGTGCTTCGGGCAGATTCAATTCCCTCAAAGAAATGGCACTGGAATATACTTTCCTGTTCTATTTGGAAGAAATGATTTGAATTGAACGTTAAGAAGCCTTTAAATAACCAATGCTAAGCCGTCAGGGAAAGATTTTTTCCTAACTTTGGCACGAACCTATTACACTATAGTTAATGAAAATTGCTCTTATAGCCCATGATGGCAAAAAAGCCGACATGGTTCATTTTTTAAGTGGATTCCGTGAGCGACTGCATCAGGCAGACGTGGAATTGGTGGCTACAGGCACCACAGGATCTCATATAGAAAAAGCAGGCTTTGTTGTTCAAAAATTACTCTCAGGACCTTTTGGGGGTGATGCTCAGATTGCGGCTATGGCTGCGCAGAAAGAACTGGCAATGGTTGTTTTCTTCAGAGACCCACTTGACAAGCATCCGCACGAACCGGATGTACAAATGCTTATGCGGATTTGTGACGTCCACAATATCCCATTGGCAACCAATCCGGCTTCGGCCGAATTAATGTTTAAAGCCTTCACTCAAACCTAAAAATGGAACCTAAAACCATTAAAAAAATCGGCGTTTTGACTTCTGGAGGTGACTCCCCGGGGATGAACGCCGCAATCCGCGCTGTAGTACGGGCAGGATTGTATTACGACATAGAAATGTATGGAATCTACCGCGGCTACGAAGGTATGATCCAAAATGATATCAAAAAGCTGGATTCCAAGCATATCACGCATGTTTTGGAACGCGGTGGGACTTTTCTGAAATCTGCTAGAAGCGCTGAATTCCGTACTCCTGAAGGCCGTCAAACCGCCTATAACAATTTGAAATCCCATGGAATAGATGCTTTGGTGGTTATCGGAGGTGACGGATCCCTGACCGGAGCCCACTTGTTCTATAAGGAATTTGGAGTTCCTGCTATTGGACTTCCGGGTACGATTGACAATGATCTTTCCGGTACAGATTCTACCATTGGTTTTGACACCGCTTGTAATACAGCAATCGAGGCAATTGACAAAATCCGTGACACAGCCACTTCCCACGATAGGCTTTTCTTTGTGGAAGTAATGGGAAGGGATGCTGGATTCATTGCTATCAATGCAGGAATCGGTAGTGCTGCAGCGGCTATTTTGATTCCGGAGAAAAAAATGCCGATTGAGCACCTGGTAGATAAGTTGAGAATCAGAACCAAAGCCAAAAAAGCATCAAATATTGTGATCGTGGCAGAAGGCGGGAAAAGCGGTGGAGCAAATGAAATCGCTTCACTGGTGAAAAAGCACCTTCCCTACTATGACATCAAAGTAACTATACTTGGCCACTTACAGCGCGGTGGATCACCTAGCTCCTATGACCGTCTCCTTGCCTCCAAACTCGGCGTGGCGGCTGTAGAGGGACTGCTCCAGGGCAAATATGACGTGATGGCCGGGTTGATCAATAACAAAGTAGTCTACACTCCTATCAAAAAAGCAATTGTCGATGATAAATCGGTGGATGAGGATGATTTCCGTGTAGCAAAGATTCTGTCTACTTAATATCCCAACAATTTAAAAAAATAAAAGTCCAAGTTCATCAGCTTGGACTTTTTGCATTATTTTGGGTTTTTATTTAATTCCAATTTTATAAAATCCATGAAGAACTGTTTTCTAACCACTCTATTTTTATTTCTTTCATCTATTGTCTTGGCGCAAACTTCAAAGACTTATTTCAATGCTGCAGGGGATAAGCATCTCGCAGGGGAATTTGACTTGGAAATCCTTAAATCTGATAGCTCCTTTCAAACTTGGTATGTTGAGAATGAGCGTTTATTTAACCTTTCCGGGAAAAATACGGATTGGAAAAATGCATTTGAAAATTCAGAAGTTGAAATCCTTATTGGGACCTGGTGTGGGGACAGCAAGCGCTGGGTGCCCCAATTTGTCAAACTTTGGAATGAGCTGGGTCTTGAGGAGAGCCAGCTGAAATTCACCGCTCTTTATGATGGCAAGGAACTTTATAAACAAGGACCAAACGGAGAAGAAAAGGGAAAATTAATCCATCGTGTTCCTACCTTCATTTTCACAAATAAGGGTGAAGAGTTCGCAAGGATTGTCGAGTTCCCTGTCAATGATCTGGAGACAGACTTAGCTCAAATTGCATTAGGATATGCTTCTGAACCTAATTACAGAGCTGCTACCTACCTTCTTGAATTATTTGAGTCAGAGCCTCTGGATTCAGTTTATAAAAATGTGCAAACTCACTTTAACAATGTCTACAGACTAGTGGGGAAAGAAAAAGAATTAAATACGCTAGGCTACGTGTTCAAATATTCTGATCGGATGCCCGAGGCATTACTGACGTTTGAGATTAATTCCGTGCTGTTCCCCTACTCTCCAAATGTGCTTCATAGCTATGGTGAGGCCCTTATGGATAATAATCAGAAAGATCTGGCTATACAACTATTTAAACGTGTTATAGAATTGGAACCGGGCAATGAAACAGCCCTCAACCAATTGAAAGAACTGCAAGATGAAATTGATCATGACGAAGAACGTCAAACGGAGGGAGAATTATAAATCCTAAGACCTTGTAGGGATTCCATCGCCTGCCCCGACTAATCGGAGTACCTAATAAAAATCAAGTTGTAATAATTAAAAAAGTCACCTGAAAGGGTGACTTTTTTAATTATTCAGAAATGAGGATTAATTTCTGTTTACCGCATTAAGCATATCAAAAGCAAGCTCAAGACGCTTCACGAAATTCTCCTCACCTTTACGCAACCAGTTTCTTGGATCGTAGTATTTTTTATTTGGGCTATCAGCACCGTCCGGATTACCCAGCTGAGTCTGAAGATACGCTTCGTTCTTTTTGTAGTTATTCAAGATACCCTCCCAGAAAGCCCACTGCATATCTGTATCAATATTCATCTTGATAGAGCCATAGCTGTTTGCTTCTCTGATCTCTTCTACTGTAGATCCTGATCCACCATGGAACACAAAGTTCAACGGCTTACCTGTCAAACCATGCTTTTCTTTGATGAAGTCCTGAGAGTTCTTCAAGATGATTGGCTTCAGGCTAACGTTACCTGGCTTGTATACTCCGTGTACATTACCGAAAGCAGCAGCGATAGTAAACAGATCTCCGATTTCTTTCAAGTGCTCGTATGCATAAGCTACTTCCTCAGGCTGAGTATAAAGTTTGGAAGAATCAATATCGGTATTATCTACACCATCTTCTTCTCCGCCTGTTACGCCCAATTCGATTTCTATAGCCATTTCCAGCTTTTCGAATTCTTTGAAGTAGTTACAAGAAATCTCTACGTTTTCTTCCAATGGCTCTTCGGACAGATCCAACATATGGGAGCTATACAAAGGTCTCTTGTGCGTAGCGTAATAAGCCTTCCCCGCATCCAAAAGTCCGTCAATCCACGGCAGCAATTTCTTAGCTGCATGATCTGTATGCAGAATCACAGGAACACCATACGCTTCAGCCATCAAATGCACGTGATGCGCACCTGAGATACCGCCTGCGATGCTTGCCTGCTGCTTATCGTTCGCCAGAGATTTTCCTGCAAAAAACTGTGCTCCGCCATTAGAGAACTGAATGATCACGGGAGAATTCAGCTTTTTGGCAGTCTCAAGTACTGCATTCACTGAATTGGTGTTGATCACATTTACTGCAGGCATTGCGAACTCGTTCTCTTTAGCATAAGCATAAAGATCTCGAAGTTCTTCACCGTATTTTACTCCAGGTTTAAATTTCATATGATTATAATTTGGTTTTAAAGGCCATATGGAATCTCGCATGCATTATAATCATCCCAGTGTGTGACTCCTGAGTCATGCTCGATTTCATGTGTTATTAGGTTTGTTTATTTCAATTTTATAAGCCCAAAAAGGCTCCGTTTTTCCAACGCAGGCTCCAAAGATATAAATCCCTTCCTTATAATTCCCCACATCCAATTCTAAAATATCCTTCTTAAAAGTATTTCTCCGTGTGCAATCGATTCCAAAACAGAAGATTTAGAAAAATTGAATAAATTGAAAATATTTTTGAGCTTAGATAAGCAAGTATTCCCATTTCCTATTCTAACAAAACATGACCGTGTGACATAATTATGCAAAAATTCATTTTCAAGACATTTATTTGATTCCCACCAAAAATCAATAGCTTGGAGGCAAGTCAAGGTTAACCATTACTACTTTTTATACTTCTAACTTTAAGTTATGAAACTAGGTCAAGCTACTATAAAAGATATCGCACGCGAGTTGAACCTCTCGGTTTCCACTATCTCCAGAGCACTGAAAGATTACCCGGGGATTAATAGTGAAACTAAGCGAAAAGTTAAGGAAGTAGCCGAAAAATTGAACTACCGCCCAAATGCCATTGCCTTGTCACTTCGCAAAAGCAGGTCATTTACCATAGGAGTAATCATCCCCGAGGTAGTTCATTTTTTCTTCTCCACAGTGATTAGCGGCATAGAGGAAATCGCCAATTCCAGAGGGTATAATGTCATTCTTTCCCAATCCAATGAAAAATTAAGCCGGGAAATATCGAGTATAGAGACCATGCTTTCTAACCAAATCGATGGAGTTTTGGTGAGTTATTCCAAGGAGACAAAGGATTTCGATCACTTTACAAAGGTACTGGATCAGGGATTCCCCATTGTGTTTTTTGACCGTGCACCCGCTATCCCGAATGCGATCAATGTCATGGTGGATGATTACCAGGGGGCATACGATGCTACGGCACATCTGATCAGTCAGGGTTACAAGAATATCGTACACCTAGCTGGACCAAAAACCCTTAAAATAAGCATAGACAGGGAAAATGGGTATAAAGCTGCATTGGAGAAAAATGGGATCTCCGTCAATCCCGCGCACATTATCTCATGTCCCTTGGGAACCGTGGAAGAAAGTAGGGAGATGGTTGCGGAGTTGCTGGATTCTCTTCCGGAGCGACCCGACTCTTTTTTTTCCTGCAATGACATAGGAGCTGTCGGAGCAATGATGGCCTGTCGGGATGCAGGTTTAAAAATCCCGTTGGAAGTTGGGATTGTCGGCTTCTCAGATTGGCAGTTCTGCGCAATGCTCGACCCTCAGCTTTCATCTGTATCACAGCCGGGATTTACTATGGGAGCCAAAGCCACGGAGATCTTGCTTGACATCATCGAGAAAAAACTTGATCCCAAAACTATGGAGCAATCCTTGATTCTGGAGACAAAACTGATGGAAAGGGATTCCTCAAAAAGATTTTAGAAGAAAGTTGCACTTTTTTCTATCAAAAATTGCAAACGTTTGAATAGGGCAAATTTTCGATCCAAGGCACATCTTGCCTTTTCCTGCTGTCGATTTATTGGCTTTCAGCTAATTCCAAAGTTTTTATGATCCGGTTTTGGTTCTAAATTAGTTGCGCTTCTACCCTTTAAGAGCAATTGATACATGATCCACAACCTCCCAGAATCATCCCTCCAACACTCATCTTCTTCACGATACCTCTCTATTGGAAAAATAGAAAATTGGGCAGAGAATGAAAGTGGCTTTGTCGCTTACAGCAAAATAGCCCAAGTCAAAATCAGTGTGGTCCGGGATGGAATTATCAGAGTTCAAGCATCGCGGAATTCTACCTTTGATCCCAATCCCTACTCGGTCATAGCCCAGCCTAAAACGGTTGAGTTTACACTTGAAGAAAAAGAAACATCAATCCACCTCAAAACTTCAAAGATTCATTTGCAATTTGACTTCCAAAATGGAGTATGTTCATTTTATGATGTAAGTGGTACCCTACTCAATAAAGATGATTCATTGGGGATTTCCTGGATAGGCACGGAAGTCACTTGCTACAAGGAGCTTCAATCCAATGAGAAATTTATTGGTCTTGGGGAGAAGACAGGGAATCTCAACAGGGCAGGAAGAGCATATACCAATTGGAATACAGATTACTTCGGCTATGGGATCAGCGATGATCCGCTGTATGCGAGTATTCCATTTTACATCGGACTACAGGAGGGGAAAGCCTACGGAATCTACCTTGACAACACACATAAAAGCATTTTCAACTTTGGAGCCTCCACAGACAGATTTATGTATTTCAATGCAGAGGATGGAGACATGGATTATTATTTTATCCATCAGCCTACTGTCGCCGGGATAATCAGCAGCTATACCGAGCTGACAGGAACTATGGAAATACCTCCCAAATGGGCTCTAGGCTATCAGCAATGCCGGTATTCATATTATCCGGACAAGGAGGTGCTGACCTTAGCCAATACGTTTCGGGAAAAGGAAATGCCTGCAGATGTAATCTACTTGGATATCCACCATATGGAGCATTATAAGGTATTCACTTTTGACGGGGAGAAATTTTCTGATCCTAAGGGCCTGATATCGAAGCTTAAGGAAAAAGGATTTAGAGTGGTGGTAATCTTAGACCCGGGAATAAAAACTGAGCCGGGATATATTCCTTACGATGAGGGAAAATCGCAGGGATTGTTTGTCAACTATCCTGACGGAAAAGAATACGTAGCACAAGTCTGGCCTGGCCCATGCGCTTTTCCGGACTTCACCAATCCCAAAACCCGTGCATGGTGGATGGAGAAAATGGCTTTTTACACAGAGGCCGGAGTAGACGGATTCTGGACTGATATGAACGAACCTGCTTCTTGGGGTCAGTTCACTCCCAATTTGATCGAGTTTGATTATGAAGGGAATACCGCATCACACAGAAAAGCCCGGAATATTTATGGCATGCAGATGGCAAAAAGCACACAACAAGGCTCTTCCGACAATCTGCCAAATCAGCGTCCATTTGTATTGACGAGATCGGGTTTTGCGGGTGTGCAGCGCTATGCTGCCATCTGGACAGGGGACAATGTCTCCACTGAAGAGCATATGCTTGCAGGAGTTCGATTAGTCAATAGTCTTGGATTAAGCGGAATTCCTTTTTCCGGTTATGACCTGGGAGGATTTGCCCGAGAAGCTACCAAATCGCTTTATGCCCGATGGATGAGTATTGGCACATTCTCGCCACTTTTTCGTGCCCATTCCATGATCAACAGCAATGATGCCGAACCTTGGGCTTTTGGCGAGGAAGTGGAAGAGATCTCCAGAACTTATATGAAATTGAGATACAAATTGCTCCCTACGCTTTACAGCAAATTTCGGCTAAGCAGCCAAACCGGACTGCCCGTCGCTGCTAGCTTGGCTGTAGATTATTCCGCAGATCCATTGGTTTACCTTCCTGCATACCAAAATCAATACCTATTCTGTGATACTATAATGGTAGCGCCGGTAGAAAGCTATAAGGAGATTACGAAAGTCTATTTACCCAAGGGAGATTGGTACTACTTTTTCACTGACCAAACTTATAATGGAAATCAGGTTATTTACCAGGATTGCCCTTTGAATAACCTACCTGTTTTCATCAAAGCAGGAAGTATTCTCGCCCTGCAAAACGACATCGCCCATACCCGTGCAATAAATGATGGAATTCTTCGAATACATCTGTATAAAGGAACTCAAGCAAGTGAATACATACACTATGAAGATGATGGAGAAAGTCTGGAGTATAAGTCGGGCAAGTATCTGGAGCGTGTATTCAGATACTTCCCGAACGAGTCAAAATTAACCATCAACGAAGCGAAGGGGAATTACCCCAGCGACTTTGAGACGTTCAGAATATACCTTCACGGTTTCACGACTGACGGTGCTACTTTGGGCAAAAAAACAATTAGCTTGAATAAAGAGAGTTTTGCGTTTTTGGATAAATTGAGTGACTTTGATCCTCTGCCGGATATGCGCTTTCCACATTTATCCATTCCCAATTTGAAATACATGGATCTAAAAATCGAGTCACATAAAATCGAAATCTGTGATTTAGTTTAATCTACATGATCTACTACTCCTTACATCACCCAAATGCCCAACTTTAAAAAGAAGTTAGATTTCTGGCAAATCTGGAACATGAGTTTTGGCATGCTGGGAATTCAATTCGGCTTTGCGCTGCAAGGAGGCTTTATGTCCAGAATCTTTCAGACGCTGGGTGCTGACAAAGACGCCATTCCCATGCTTTGGATAGCGGCTCCTCTGACAGGACTATTGATTCAGCCTATAGTGGGGTACATGAGTGACCGCACCTGGCACAATCGATTTGGCAGAAGAAAGCCATTCTTTTTTGTGGGAGCCCTGCTGAGTTCCATTGCGCTGTTTTTCACCCCCTATTCTTCTGCACTTTGGATGGCTGCAGGAGCCCTATGGATTCTTGATGCCTCGATCAATATCAGCATGGAGCCTTTTCGCGCTTTGGTGGCTGACAAACTTCTCGATTCCCAGCGTTCCTATGGCTTTATCGTACAAACACTGATTATAGGCACAGGCACTTGGGTTGCGTCAAATCTGCCATGGATAATGACTCAACTTGGCGTACCGAATACGGCCCCGGAAGGTGTAGTTCCTGATTCGGTGAAATATGCTTTTGCCATAGGAGCTTTCGTACTATTCTCGTCCATTCTATACACCATTCTAAAAACCGAAGAATATCCTCCCGAAGACATAGCTGATTTTAAGCTTCAGAAAGCAAAAAGCAAGGGATTATTAAAGGGAGTAAAAGAAATTTTCAGCAGTATTTGGGATATACCCGTAGTCATGAGGCAGCTGGGAGTGGTTCAATTTTTCTCCTGGTTTGCTTTCTTCACCATGTGGAGTTTTGCTACGCCGGCGATTACAGAGCATATCTTTGGAGCCACTGACACCAGTTCGGCCGCTTACAATAACGCTGCCGATAGTGTGGGAAACTATTTAGGCACCTATGGTTTAGTGTCCATGTTTGCAGCGCTAGTTTTATCAGTATTCTCCAGTAGATATAGAATCAACCGAAAGCTTCTTCACCTTACAAGTCTAGTAGCAGGAGGAACAGGATTTATCCTGATTTATTTCATTACCGAGCCGTGGATGCTTCACATCTGCTTTGGGCTAGTCGGAATCGCCTGGGCAAGTATTCTATCCATGCCTTATGCCATGCTTTCCAGTTCGGTGAATCCTCTAAAAATGGGGATTTACATGGGGATTTTTAATATGTTTATCGTTATTCCCCAGATCATTGCAGCATTGGGGGGAATCAATTTTCTCTATAAACTACTTTTCGGCGAGGCGGTCATCAATACCATGCTGTTGGCAGGAACACTCTTAATCTTGGCCGGTCTTAGCACGCTGTTGATTACAGACCAAAAAGCAGCCCATGATTAATTCGGGATGATTTCTTTGAGTGGAACTTCTATTTAATTTTCGGTTCTTACCTTTACATCAAGTAAAATCAGGATCAATGAAAATCGATCCTGCCTCAGGCAGGCAGGGATTCGATCCCGTTTCCTTCGTCACGGGACAGGTTATGACCACTACAAATCAAATTATAAACACATGAAATCGAGCATGACTCAGAACGTCACACACCGGGATGATTATCAATCATGCGAGATTCCATCTGACTATTAAAAATCAAAATATAAACAGATGAAAACCCTTCGAATCACCGGCGTTCCAGAGCATTTCAATTTCCCTTGGAGAAAAGTTGTAGCAGCGCAACCCTTCGAAAAAGATGGAGTTCTCCTTCAATGGATAGATGAATCCCGAGGTTCCGGACAGATGAACAAGGATTTGAGAGAGGACAATACCGATATTGCCATTGTGCTTACCGAGAGTTTTCTGAAAGATTTTGAAGCCGGAAATCCATCCAAAATGATTGGTTTCCATGTAAAATCCCCTCTAAACTGGGGGATCCATATCTCGGGCGATTCTCCGGTCAATTCAGTGGATGAAATAAAAGAACCGGCCTTTCTAATCAGCAGGCCGGGCTCCGGATCGCAACTTATGAGTTATGTACTGGCCAAGAGGGAAGGCTGGAATTCTGAAACACTGGAATTTAAAACCGTAAACAACCTACCGGGGGCTTTGGAGGCCATGAATGCGGAAAAGCCGGAAATGTTTCTCTGGGAAAAGTACACGACCAAACCTTGGGTGGACTCTGGGCAAATGAAGCGGATCGGGGAAGTACCAAGTCCCTGGCCTTGTTTTGCCATCATTGCTTCAGACAAGGCGTTGGCAGAATTTGGTAAGATCCTATTTCAGTTAAGAGACAGTGTCTACCACGCTTCTGAAAACCTTCAGGCAAGCGATTTGGCAGTTAAAGAGATTTCTCAAAATTATGAACTGGATGCTGCTGATGTGAAGGAATGGTTTGCACAGACTACATGGGCGATTGATTCGGAAATCTCACGGGCTCAATTGATGAATTCCATGAAAACCATGAAAGAGTTGGGAATAATCTCTGAAGAAATCCCTTTAGAAAATTTTCTTACTTCCCAATACTTATCAATTACTTTCTAGGACTTTACTTGCAGGGATTTTGATAGAGACTTTCGTTCCTCCCCCTTCTTTGCTTTTAATATGCAAGTCACCTCCATTCATCCGGATAAATTCCTTGCAAATCTGAAGCCCCAGCCCTGACCCTTTCTCTTTTTTTGTACCCAAAGTAGAATCGGATATGACGTATCCCCTGGAAAGGACGGCATTGATCTGCTCTTCCTTCATACCGACCCCCTGATCTTTGACAGTCCATACAATCAGTCCATTGTCTACTTTGGTCGAAAGTTGGATCACATCTCCCGGTTTGGAGAATTTCACGGCGTTGTTCAAAATATTTCTAACCACCACCTCTATCAAATCCCGATCTGCATAAATCTCTAAGTCGGTGAGTAAAGACGAATCGACGATTTTCAGTGACTTCTCCTGTAATTGAGGCTTGATCAGCTTTAATGTGGAGCTAATTAACTCATCTAGATTAAAATTAACTCTGTGAAGCTTGAATCCTTCCATCTGAGCCATAGACCATCTCAAGGTATTGTTCAGTGTAAAATACACTGAATCTACGTCCTCCTTCAAACTGTGAATCAATCCATCAAATTCTTCCTGATCCAAATACCCGGAAGTCAATAAATCTACAATAGATTTCACCTGTCCTATAGGTCCCCTTAGGTCATGTCCCAGTATAGAAAATAACTTATTTTTGGTTTGATTGATTTCCTGAAGCTGGCTTGACTTGGCTTCCAGTTCTTCCTTTTGCTTGTAAATCCTCCGTTTTTGTAATATCAGTCCCGTATTATATCTCTTAATGTTTCGATTTAGGATAAACAGCCAAATCATCAGTCCAAAAATCAAGATAGAGCCGATTCCTATCAGGATCATTATCCTTCTATTCATAGCCAATCTAGTGGTCTGATGTTCATTCTGTGCTACAAGTAAGTCTAGCTCTGATTGTTCCAAATCATCCTGAAACATTCCCTGCATCAGTGCCAGTCTATCCCTTGCTGCTCTGTTCACCAAAGAATCATTTAAGGCCACATAGTGGGATTGCTGTTCGAAAGCTTCTTTATAATTCCCGGTCTGCTTATAATAATCCGCTAAATATTTATGGCTTTTTGAAAGCTCGTCCAGAAAGCTGTGTTGCCTAGACAGCTCTACTCCCTCTAGTAATACTTTTTTTGCCTTATCTGGCTTCCCGTTTAAAAGATATGTATTGCCAAGCCTATGGAGAACACTGGCGTTAAAGGCGGTAAGGCCACGGGCTTCTCCATTTTTCAGAGCTTTTTCAAAGACATGCTCCGCAGAATCAAGTTGATTTCTTTTTAGGTAAACATCACCGATGACGCGATTGGAAAATGACAGCATATAGGGTGAGCCTGCACGGATATTTATATCAATAGCCCTAGATGCATAATACATAGCAGAATCATATTCATCCAGATAAAGAAAATTGAAGGCAACATTATTTAGGCTCCTTATCATGGTATAGAGATCACTTGCTTTGTTGCTGATCTCATAGGCCTTTTTAAACTGAATAATAGCAAAAGTGTAATTATGCTGCTCATAGTACAAAGCCCCCAGGTTGTTCAGCACTCGTGCAGCCTCCTGCAAATTCTCCCCTGCTATTGCCAGATCATATGCACTCTTGGAGTAATCAAAGCTCTTCTGCCACTGACCTTTACGGTAATAGATCCAGCCTATATTTTCTTTGGCTTTGGCTTCTGCAGACTTATTATTGAGAGATTTTGCCAGCTGCTCGGCCTCTACTGCATAATTAAACGCTTCTTCCTGCTCAATTTCCCGAAGGTAGGAAGACAACTCATTGAGAACAGTCAATCTACTCCCTCCCCTAGCATTAGGCAGCACGTTTTTAAGGCTATCAATATTCGGGATTTGGGCAAATAATCCCGTTGTGCCTAAGAAAAAAAAAAGTACACTAAGTAATTTCGGACTCAAACGATTTTTACTATTAATGAATTATGAAAATAATTTAACTCCTTAAATCACAAGTAAAAAATAGACACCCTCCAAAATCTACTTTTTAAACTCCTCCCAGTCCCAATTTTTGTTCATTTGAGCGATCGCATGGTGTGCAGTCAAATCATATTGACAGGGAACTATCGAAATATAGTTGTTTGCAATTGCCCATTCGTCATTATCTTCTCCTTTATCAAAATTCACGAAATTTCCTGCCAGCCAAAAATATTTCCGCCCGTTGGGATCAAAGCGCTCATCAAATTCTTCCTGCCATTTGGCTTCTGCTTGGCGGCAGATTTTCACCCCTCTGATACTTTCATTTTGTTTGGGAGGAAAATTTACATTTAGAGCAACGCCTTTAGGCATCCCTTTTTGCAAGACCTGCCGGGCTATTTTCTCCACCCATTCCTCCACATGCGAAAAATCAGCATTAGAAGAAAAATCACAAAGGCTAAATCCAATGGAAGGATATCCTTCCAAAGCTCCTTCTATGGCCGCAGACATAGTACCTGAGTACAGCACCGAAATTGAAGTGTTGGAACCGTGGTTGATTCCACTTACGATCAAATCGGGACTTTTGTCCTTCATCACATAATGTTTTGCCAGTTTCACACAATCAGCGGGAGTTCCACTTGATTTATATGCTTTAACGTCTTCGAACGTATCTTCCTCATCCAGACGGAGTGTCTCCCCTATAGTAATGGCATGTCCCATGCCAGACTGAGGGCTGTCCGGTGCCACCACCACTACATCTCCCAGTTTCTTCATTACAGATACGAGCACACGGATTCCTTTAGAGGTGATTCCATCGTCATTTGAGACGAGAATTAAAGGTTTAGACATTTAATTTTGATTCAATTCGTTATAGTAAGCTGTAATTCGAAGAAGATCCCCCCTCTTGTCATAATCCAAGCGATTCTTTCTCATGAATAGAGAAATTTGTTCATCATGGCCGGGAAGCATCTCAAAAAGGTCTTTTTTCTTCATGCTGTATTGTTCAATCTTACCATTTTTCAAAAAGTAAAATTTAAAAGCAAGTCTTTGTCCCATCATAGATGGGCCATAAAAAGGATTCATTCCATAGCCTCCCATCATACCATACCCTCCCATTCCCCGGGAGTCGGTAGCTACATATTCTCTACACAGCAATGCAAGATCTTCTCCTTCAGTCAGTACCTCAAAGAAGATCGGTGTGGCGTAATCGCTGTCTTGGGAATAAGGCAAACTAAAAAACTTGCGTACGCCACCGTATATCTCATCAAAGAACTCAAAATAGGTGACGTTGGTAGCAGTAAATGTATCCACTGTCTGGTCTTGAAGCTGGACCACATTATTCTCAAGGTCGTATTTGATTTTCCCTCCATACACCTGTCCATCGGTAGTATAGATGTTACCCTTATGCCAAACCTGCGAAGGGAATTGATTCTGCGCAAATAAAACAGTTATGCCCAGAAACAAGAAGCCAAGTAATAAGAGTGCTTTTTTCATGGTTTTCATCATAGCCTTAATTACGCAATAAAATATCCTCAGGTTGAAACTCTCTCCGGTTTTATTGTCCTATATCAGGTTAAGAACAGGATTTTATTTCAAAATATTGTGTCCCATCTTATCTCTTTTGGTTTGCAGATATTTTTCATTGTGCACATTTGGCACTATTTCTATGGGAACTTGCTCTACTATCTCCAGCCCATAGCCCAGCAAACCAACACGCTTCTGCGGGTTATTTGAAATCAGACGCAATTTGCTCACTTCCAAATCTCTTAAAATCTGAGCTCCTACCCCATAGTCTCTACTGTCCGAAGGAAGTCCCAGTGCAAGATTTGCCTGTACGGTATCCATACCTTCTTCCTGTAGCTTATAGGCTTTCAACTTATTGATAAGGCCTATGCCTCTTCCTTCTTGATTCATATAGAGTATTACCCCCTTGCCTTCATTCTGCACCATCCGCATCGCAGCGTGTAGCTGAGGGCCGCAGTCACATCTGCAGGAGCCGAAGATATCTCCCGTCATACAGGAAGAATGCACACGGACTAAGATAGGCTCGTCTTTTTCCCATTTGCCTTTGATCAGTGCAAGATGAAGCTCTTGGGTATTGGTCTGGCGAAAAGCTATCAATTCGAAATCACCAAAATCTGTCGGTAAATCCACTCCGATTTCACGCTGGATAAGGGATTCATGCTTGAGCCGGTAAGCGATCAAATCCTTAATCGAAATCAACTTCAGATTGAATTTTTTGGCAACTTCCACAAGATCAGGAAGGCGGGCCATAGTCCCATCTTCATTCATGATTTCCACCAGAACTCCGGCTGGAGAATATCCTGCCAATCGGGCCAAATCAATGGCAGCTTCAGTATGTCCGGCTCTTCTCAGAACTCCACCTCTCTTGGCTTTGAGTGGAAAAATATGGCCGGGCTTGCCCAATTCACTTGGGTCTATAGAGTCATCTACCAGCGCTTTGATAGTTTTGGCACGATCTGCAGTGGAAATCCCGGTAGTACACCCATGTCCGATTAGATCTACAGACACGGTAAATGGTGTTTCGAAGGCGGCAGTATTATTGCCAACCATCAGCTCCAGGCCAAGCTTTTCGCAGCGATCCTCTATCAAAGGCGCACAAATCAGCCCACGTCCGTGAGTAGCCATAAAATTGATGATCTCAGGAGTGACAGTCTCTGCTGCACATATGAAATCGCCTTCATTTTCTCTGTCCTCATCATCTACTACGATGATCACTTCTCCATTTTTGATTGCTGCTATTGCATCTTCAATGGGATCCAGAATGTATTTTTCCACGAAATTTGTGTTTGAATTACTAGTTAGAAAGGCAAATTTACACGCTTTCAAATCTTAAACAGATTGTAGCCAAATAAAGTTTGGTATTACCCGATCACAATACCCAACTCCCTGTCAATCTCAAGCTGGACTTTCTTCAGCTCAAAGTAGATCACCTGAAACTCATGGACTTTGTCATCATCCAGGTGCTCAGACTCTGCATTTTTTATTTTCTCCTTGGCCTCTTCCATCAGTTTCTGTACCATTTTACGCTTCAATCTCAAAATGGATTTAAAGCCTGTCATCGTAAGATCGTCAGATTCAGTATTGATGATAATCTGATGTGTATCTGCCCAGTGATGGGATACTTCATGACGGACAGTGACTAGATCTATCACCTCTTTTTGCACTGCTTGATCACCCAGTCCTATAAAAAACTCAGCAGTGGGGATTTCGCCTTGAACCAAACTATTGCGATAGAGATCCAAAATTTTAGTGTAGATAGGTGTAGTAAACTCCAGATCTTCGGTCTCCGAAAGCAGGTACTGGCACAAGTGCGTTTCTTCATCACCCAATTTTTGCCAGCCATAATTCACTAAAATCCTAATCATTTCCCGCTCTTGAATTCTCAGAATTTCGGAAAAAGAAGTGGCCGTTTCATCAGGAATCAGTTCCTCCATTGCCTGCTCGGCAAAAAGATCATCCTTATGATTATTGGATTTTTCCTTCTGTCCCTTCAGAAGCAGTTTATTCAGCTCAGCATGGATAATGTCCTCTTCGATGCTTAGAAGTCCCGAAGCTTCCTTGGCGTATACTGAGCGAATTATAGGATCCGGAATCTTCCCTATACTTTGGACTACCTCACGGATCACTTCGGCTTTTCGGATTGGGTTCTTGGTAAACTCCTCTTTGTACAAGCCAATTTTGAAGCCGATGAAATCACGGCTATTATTCTCCAAATAATCCTGAAATGCCTGTGAACCAACTTTCCTCGAATAACTGTCCGGATCCTCTCCGTCCGGAAAAACCACAGCTTTCACATTCAAACCGCCTTCCAGTAGCAGGTCAATACCACGGAGGGAAGCCTTGATACCGGCAGCATCCCCATCGTAAAGTACTGTCACCTGATCGGTAAACCGTTTGATCAATTTGATTTGTCCCTCGGTAAGTGAGGTTCCTGAAGAAGCAACCACATTCTCAATTCCTGACAGATGCAGACTCACCACATCGGTATATCCTTCTACCAGATAGCAATTGTCTTTTTCTCTGATTGCTTTTTTTGCCTGAAACATCCCGTAGAGCACATCACTTTTGTGATACACAGGAGTCTCCGGGGAGTTGATGTACTTAGGCTGGTTTTTATCTTTGGTGAGAATCCGGGCACCAAATCCCAGTGGCTTCCCGCTGATGTTGTGGATGGTAAAAATCACCCGGTTTCTGAATCGGTCGTAAACTCTGGACGCGTCACCTTCCTTCTGCAGGATCAAGCCCGCCTTCAATAGAATTTCCTCACTGAACCCGGCTGATTTGGCAGCTTTCAGCAGATTATCCCAACCTTCCAGCGCATAGCCCAAATCAAACTTTTCGATGATGGCGGGAGTAAATCCCCGTTCTTTGAAGTAACTCAGACCGATTGATTTTCCTTCGGGAGTTTGAAGATTCTTCACAAAAAAATCTCTGGCAAATCCCAAGGAAATCAGTAAACTTTCCCGCTCGTTTTGAGCTTCGTTCTGCTCAGGTGTACGGGTTTCGTCCTCTTCTACTTCGATCCCATACCTACCAGCGATATGCTTGATTGCTTCCTGAAAACCTATGCCTTCAATGTCCATCACAAACTGAATGGGATCTCCGGCTTTGCCACAGCCAAAGCATTTATAGATCTGCTTGGCTGGGGAAATCGAAAATGAAGGAGTTTTTTCACCATGAAACGGGCAGTTGGCCCAGAGATTCTGGCCTTTCTTCTTCATAGGCAAGTAGTCACCGATCACCTCTTCGATGTCCATGCGTTCTTTGACCTTGTCCGTAGTAAGTTTGCTGATGCCCATAGGAAAATGAATGGAGCAAAGTTAATCGCTCAATCTATAAAATGAGAACTTTCTACAGTTTCTCCCAGTTCACAGGTAGAATACATTTTGCTTTCATTCTTTATTTAGAAGTCATTAAGCTCTAAATTGCGAAAAATTACAACATTCACCTCATGCAGTTAACTAAGGATAATATCCTGAAAACACTTTCCCGGGTACAAGATCCTGATCTAAAAAAGGATTTGGTGACTTTGGGAATGATACAGAAAATTGAAATCAACGGCAATAAAGTCAGTTTCAACGTTGTGCTCACTACTCCGGCTTGCCCGCTGAAAGAAGTCATCAAAAACAATTGTCTGGAAGCCTTGGAAGAAGACTTTGGAAATGATCCGGAATGGGATCTATTCATGACATCCCAAGTCACTACAGTAAGAGAAGCTGCACCTGTTCTGCCTCATGTAAAAAACATCATTGCCATAGCTTCCGGCAAGGGCGGCGTAGGTAAATCCACCACAGCAGTGAATCTGGCAGTTTCTTTGGCAAAATCCGGAGCAAAAGTGGGTCTGATCGATGCCGATATTTCGGGACCATCGATCCCTACCATGTTCAATGTAGAAGCTGAGCAACCTTCCGTAAAGAAGGTTGGTGATAAAAATATCATTATCCCTATAGAGCAGTATGGAGTGAAGCTGATGTCCATTGGATTTCTGACTCCTGTAGACAGTGCGGTGGTTTGGAGAGGCCCCATGGCCAGCTCTGCGCTGAAGCAGTTCATTTCTGATGTAGAATGGGGAGAGTTGGATTATCTGTTGATCGATTTGCCTCCCGGGACTTCGGATATTCACCTTACTATGGTACAGACTGTGCCGGTGACCGGAGCCGTGATCGTGACTACTCCGCAGAAAGTCGCTTTGGCGGATGCCAACAAGGGATTGTCGATGTTTAGACAGCCACAAATTAACGTACCCATCTTAGGTGTTATTGAAAATATGGCTTATTTTACACCCGAAGAATTGCCTGATAATAAGTATTATATATTTGGAAGAGAGGGTGGTAAAAGACTGGCTGAAAAATACGATGTGCCGTTTTTGGGAGAAATACCAATTGTACAAAGCATTAGGGAAAGTGGGGATTCGGGCTACCCTGCTGTATTGAAAAATGGAATAACCCAAGAATCCTATATGAATCTAGCGGAAGAAATAGCTAGACAAATTGCCATAAGAAATGCCTCTCAAACTAAAACTGAGGTGGTAGAAATTAAAGCTTAACATTATGCAACCAGAACTAAGAGAACAAATAGAATTTGCACTTGACACGATTCGTCCATATCTGGAAGCAGATGGAGGAAATGTAAGGATAGTAGAGCTTACCGACGACATGGTTTTGAGACTGGAATTGCTTGGCTCATGTGGATCATGTCCTATGTCGACTATGACGCTAAAGGCAGGGGTGGAAGAAGCCATCAAAAGGGCAATTCCTGAAATCAAGCGTGTGGAAGCTGTAAACCTTACTGTCGCTTAATCCGGATTTGAATGAAAAAAGGTTTTCGGGTTTTTGACAAAGCCAGTATGCTCCTACTGGGGGCATTTTTTGCAGTATCATCAGGCTTTGCTCAGCAAACTCAGACCTTTGGCCTCACAAATCAGCTAAATCAGTCCAATTCCCATACGCATAGGGAACAATGCGGGCATGTGATTTTGGAGCAAAAAATGGAAAAAGAATTGGGCGTTTTTGGCTCAAAGCCATTTTTTGAAAACTGGATAACTGATAAAATTGAAACCAAAAGCCTCCTACCCCAAATCCTCTCAAGAACTCACGATGACCCCATACTGATCCCCATAGTGGTTCATGTGATCCATACCGGAGATCAAGTAGGACAAGGGATAAATATCCCTGTATCACAAATTCAGGAACAGATCAGAATCTTAAATGAAGATTTCCAGCGGTTAAATGCCGATGCTGCCAATACCCCCGCGGAATTCCTGTCTGTCGCCGGTCAGTTAAACATAGAGTTTGTTCTTGCCAAACAAGACCCATCGGGACTCCCTACTGATGGCATTACCCGCACAGTAGGCACAAAATCCTCTTATGACCCTAATAATGATGCTTCCATCATCGGCCAGCTGATTCAATGGGATCCAAACGAGTATATGAATATGTATGTGACGGCTTTGGTAAGTCCCTACATAGGCTATGCATCGTTCCCCGTCTCTGATTTGCCGGGACTAAGTACTTCACCCTCCTCATCCATCACAGACGGAGTTGTAATCGACTATAGATATTTTGGTATTGGAGGAAGTGCCGTATCATCCTCAAGGGGCAGAACAGCCACCCATGAAGTAGGCCATTTTTTTGGCTTAAGGCATATATGGGGCGATGGTGGATGTGGGGTGGATGATTTCGTAGCGGATACCCCACTGCAAGATGGATCCAACAATTCCTGTAGTCCCAATCGAACCCGCTTTAGCTGCGATTCGAATGATATGATCCAAAACTTCATGGACTATACTCCGGATGCCTGTATGAATTTGTTTACCAGAGGTCAAATAGAGCGATTTGAAGTAGTGCTTGCCAACAGTCCCAGAAGAGTAACTTTGATCAACAACAGAGCTACTGTGGAACCGGTTCTTGTCGACAATGATTTGGCCATAGCCAGAGTGATTGAGCCGGGAGATTTTGAATGTGATCCTTTGATAAACCCTTCCCTAGAGTTATTAAATGCAGGGAAAAACACCCTAAACTCCGGAAGAGTAGAACTGAGGAGAAATGGAGCATTGCTGGAATCCAAAAGGTTTACGTTTAGCCTAGAGACGGGACAAAGTATTGTGGTGAATTTTAATGGGTTTACCCTGCTACCAAATGACAACACAGTAGAATTTACTGTCACGCAGGCAAATGATCTACCGGACACCAACACCGCCAATAACACACGAACCATTACTCCTGTTCTGCAGCAGGCAGTAGAGTTGCCTTACACTACCGACCTCAACACCTTCCCTTCACCTTGGACAGTAGTAAATCCTGATAATTTGGTGACTTGGGAAAAGAGAAACCTAACGGTTTCAGGCAATACACAGGAGGTAGTTTATATCCGTCACTTCGACTATGAATCACCGGGACAGCTAGACTATTACATCTCTCCTATTATTGATTTGTCCAAGTATCCAAACGCCCAACTTGTGTTTGAAGTGGCTCATGCACCATATAATCAAGTCGGGTATTCGGATAATTTAACAGTAGCCGTGTCTCAGGACTGCGGAAATACGTTTGATCTGGCAAATGCTCCTTATAACAAGAATGGCCAGCGATTAGAAACATCCTCAGCCACATTGGATGAATTTATTCCTACAAACAACAATCAGTTCAGGACGGAATTGGTGAATCTAGCCAAGTTTTCTGATCTTGGATTAGTGCGTTTGGCATTTATTTCGGAGAATGCTTACGGAAATAATATTTACATCAAAAACATCCGGATTCTTCCCAATGAAGAGTATAAATATGATCTGCGTATAGATGAGATTCTTTCACCAACTCCAATTGCGGATGGTACAAGTGAAACTGACAGTACGACGTTAACCAACACAGGTAATCTTCCTATCTCCAGCTTCCAGTTTACAACACGGACAAATAATGCCGCTACACAGACCTATCTAGCAAGTGGCAGTGTAATCCAGCCAGGAGAAAGCTTTAACATCGGCACCCCAAACGCTACTTCAGAAGGGAAAAACGAGCTCAAGTTTGTGAGTTCATTACCGAATTTTGATCAGAATGGAAATAATTCTGATAGCCTTACCAGGTACGTGATAGAAGATGCCGGCACTATCCCTGCCCCCTGGAGGCAAAATTTCAATAGCTCCGGGGCACTTGCCCCCTGGCAGACGATAAGTCCTGAGTCAGATGCTCAGCCTTGGTTTGTCTCTTCAATTTCCTCCGGGCAAGGTCCAAATAATGTCGCCATGCTTACCTCTAGTGAGAGCGGTCAAAGTTATTGGTTGGGGACTCCTGTTTTTGACCTATCAGTAAGCAGCCAAGCCAGTGTTTTCTTTGATTTGGCAGCAGGCCGGGTTAGCTCCACCACTACGCTGAGTGTATTGGCCAGTACAGACGGAGGAAATGTGTACACTGAAGTATGGAATGCGAGAGGTGATGAACTGTCTACCGTGGCTACAGGGGAATCCAATCCCAACAGTGCCGGAGATTATCACCGTAAATTCGTCAATTTAAGTGAGTTTGCCGGTGCAGGCAAAACCCATGTAAGGCTCGCTTTTGTGGTGAAAAATGGAGAAGAATCAGACGCTCCTATTTATCTGGATAATGTAGAATTGTTTTTGAATGCAAATCCGGAGCCTGTACTACCGGCTGTGGGAATTTCTTTGCTCTACCCCAACCCTGCACGGGAAGTATTTAATATCGCTTTCAATTTGGCTAATCACGAAGATGTAACTATTCAAATCATTTCCGGTACCGGAGCCGTTATTCAGGAAATCGAATATCCAAACACACTTAACCAGACTTATACTTTTAGCACACAATTATTCTCCAAGGGTGTATTTATCATAAAAATAACCGGCAATACCATTCGGGATACCAAAAAGCTGATTATTAATTAGTCAAATAAGCCGAGAAAAAACTCTTCGGCTTATTTTTTGCCTATGGATTTCCCCGGTTTTAGGGTAGTCCTTCTTTGTAAGGATTGAATTTCCCTCTTATCTTTAACTATTAAAATTTCTCAGGTATTTCATTCAGCACTCCCTTTTGAAAAAGATATTAATTAACCTCCTAGTGATTGTAGGGATTTCAGTTTTACTGGGCTTCCTTTTTTTGAAAATGTACCTTCCCATGTACACCAATCATGGCGAATCGGTATCAGTCCCTGATTTATCAGGCTATACCTTCGATGAGGGTGTGGATATTCTGGACCGTGCAGGACTTCAATACGACGTGTCGCTTGACTCAGGATTCAATACTGATCTTAAGACCTTTGCTATATTGAAGCAAATCCCGCAGGCAAATGCTCAGGTAAAAACGGGTAAAACCGTCTATCTTACGTTGAATGCCAAAAATCCCCCGATGCTCAAAATGCCAAATTTGGTCAACACTCCTTTAAAGAATGTACAGGAGATTTTGGCAAATATGGGTCTTGAGCGGGGCGATATAGTGTATGTGCCGGATATCGGTATAAATGTGGTGCTGGAGCAAAAATACCGGGGAGTGAATGTCCCTGAAGGCTTTGAAATTCCCAAAGGAGCACGGGTGGATCTGGTAGTGGGTGATGGGCTGGGCAATCAGATTCTTGCTGTGCCTAACCTAAAAGGCATGGAGGAAGTTGATGCTGAATTCATGATTTTAGGTTCAAGCCTAAGAGTGGGTAATAAATACTACATTGACACTGATTCGGTAAGTGCAGGTCAAGTTCTGAGGCAATCTCCTCCGGCGTCCAGGCAGGTAAAAACCGGCGAATTGATAGACCTTTGGATTGCTAAAGATAATTTCTAAGCTGAATGCGGAATAAGCTCCATATACTTCGAATGACTGGGCTGCTTGCAGCACTTTTTATTTCGACTTTGGCCCATGGCCAATTGGTGGAGTTTGCCCCTATTCAGAACCAAAAAATCAAACCCCAGAATCCCTCCGAACAGAAAGGAAGAATTCTGGGGAACAACATACTTCCATTCTGGGATGATTTTTCTCAAGGAATAGACACATTGAAATGGACTGTTTCAGGAGCTTCCTACACTGAAACCATTGGACTGAACGCCCCATCCATTGGCATGATCCTATTGGATGGAGTAGACGAAAATGGCCATCCCTACTCTTTATCCGAGCGTGACCAAGGAGTAACGGATTACCTTACTTCAAAACCATTTGATTTAAGTTCTTTAAGCTTATCAGCTAGTGAAAGTTTGTATTTAAGCTTCTTTTGGCAGGCAGCAGGAAGAGGAGAGCTTCCTGACGAAAATGACCAATTGACACTGCAAGCTCTAACTCCCGAAGGAAGTTGGGTTACAATTTGGAGCCAGCTTGGAGGAGTGGGAATTGATACGGATGTATTTCATCAGGAAATAGTACAGATTATTCCCGAATGGCAGCATGACTCTTTTCAGTTTCGCTTTTATGCCGACGGCAGGCAATCCGGTCCGTTTGACAGCTGGTTACTTGACTACGTTTACCTAAATGAGGGCAGAACCGGCTCTGACCTAAACTACAGGGACAGAAGCCTTACCCGAACAAATGAACTTAGAATTGGGGAGTACGGGGCATATCCTTTTGCCTTATTGGAAACCAATCAAGAAGGGCTTTGGGGCAGCATACAAAATGAGTTCTATAATCTGGAAAATCGCTTTCGGGCAATGGAATACTCCATCGTCATACGTGATTCTTCTACTATGACTACCACACCCATCAATCTCAACACGCCATTTAACCCCGTGCCGAATGCACTGGAACGTAGAGTGTTTGAAAGTAGAGAAGTTGGGGAAATTCCTATTCCGAAGAATGAAACGACCTTGGAGATTATTTCCTCAATTATTTCAGGGGATGGATTACTTTATGAAGTGGTAGCCGGTGATACCACTTTCTTTTCAACTGTAAATTATCAGTTAAATGATACTGTGAGGACATCGTTCCCACTGTTGGACTTTTTTGCCTATGACAATGGTTCCGCCGACTATGCAGCCGGACTCAATCAACGTTCCGGACAGGCGGCAGTAAAATACACCACACCCGAGGAAGTTTATATCAAGGGAATTTCCATCAATTTCACTAACCCCAGGCAAGTCAACCAGGCTGTAGATATCAATGTCTGGAAAGAGTTGGATGAGAAACCTATTTTCAGAAAGGAGGCGCTCATTGATGTGAAAGAAGAAGGTCAGGAGTTTCTATACTTTTCTCTGGACACCAACCTTCGTGTTGATGGGGATTTCTACATAGGCTACACACAATTTACCAATGATTTCCTTCATGTGGGGCTGGACAAGGTAAATGATACGGGAGACAAATTGTTTTACAATGTAGTCGGTGCTTGGGTTCAAAATGAAGAAATCCGCGGCTCGATGATGATCAGACCACACATCAGCATAGATGCGCCTTTTGAAGAAGAAGTGCCGCCAAATGAAGACAACATTCGGATCTATCCAAATCCTGTGCAAACACTGCTTAATGTAGAAGGGAAGTTTAGAGAATCAAGGATTTTTGATTCGTTTGGAAGAGAGATTTTTCTTGAACACCAACTTTCATCCAAGGGAGAAATTGTTAATTTTAACGGGCAACGGCCCGGTGTATATGTGCTCAATTTGACAACTGAATCCGGAGTGCAATCGTATAGAATTTTAGTTAAATAATATTATGGAAGATATTACTGTAGAAGACCTGAAATCCAGATTGGATAACAATGAAAAATTCGTGTTTTTAGACGTTCGGGAAGAATGGGAATACGAAGATGACAACTTGGGAGCAAAGAACATCCCATTGGCAGATTTACCGACTAGACTTGATGAGTTGGAAGATTACAAGGACACTGAAATTGTCGTTCACTGTCGCTCAGGAGCGAGAAGCATGAACGCCAAGAAATTCTTGGAATCCAAAGGCTATTCGAAGGTGCGGAATACTACCGGTGGAATAATAGCTTACAGAAATTTATAAGAGACTCCCTTCGGGGAGTTTTTTTTTTAACCACGGCGGTCACAGAGATTATCACAGGGGGCCGATTGCCTTATCCGATAGTATTGAATGTGAAGGACGATCTTAGATTTAGGGGACCGAAGAGAACCTTTGAGGTATTTTTTTTATCCCTGAAGGTTCTATATTCTTCACCTCAAAGTCATAAAGAAAGCAAAGAAGTACGCAAAGAAATTTTTGAAAAGTACGGTCTGCTGTCTTCGGATTAGTTTTAACCGTTTGTGACACGACCCGCGGCAGTGGCGAACGGCAACAGCGGTAGCCCTTAGCTGATCCCCCACTAATCATCTCTCGATCTTTGCTCGTTTCAATGCTTAAAGTTCGGTGAATATAAATGGACGTGGCGAAAAACAGAGGATGAAAATCACAATCGCCACCCAACCCAACAGTTTCCTTTTTCCATCCAATTCTTTCAATCCGGCCACTTCCGGATGATTCAATCCCATTATTCTTCCCAGTAAGAACGCATAGAATAACCAGCCTTGATATCCCTGTAGATCCGGCATGAAATAAGCCAATGCATACTGAAATGCCGAAATGCTCAGAGCAAGGGTAACTCTGTTCTGTAAGGTCAGCCCCGACTTCGCAAAACAGATAAAGAGAAAACCTATATACAAAGGAATCCATAACATCAGATCATTTACATCTGAATAAGGGCTAATCATCCCCATGCCCGCATACCCGACGAACAAGACATATGCCAGTAGGGAGATCTCCTTGTGACGCTTCGGAAAAAGGCCAAAAACCACATGTCCCCCATCTAGCTGACCAATCGGAAGTAAATTCAACGCTGTAAAAAACAAGGCAAGAAAACCCGCAAACAGATAGGGATAATGAATCATTTCTGACATATCAGGCATACGGTCAGGATCGGCAAATACTTCCCCCAATCCCCAAAAAAGCAGGTTATTCCCAAGTTCAAAATCAAATGCCATTTCCTCTAATCCGTGAAAATCGGGATCAGCATACTCCGGGTGTATTGTATAAATATAATCCGGCTCAGGAAGTGTGACAAATCCATAAATCAGCACAAGAAAGGCAATAACAAATCCCGCCAAAGGACCGGCGACACCAATGTCAAAGAATTTCTTCCTACTGTTGACAAAACCTTTCATCCGGATCACCGCTCCAAAAGTGCCGATAGTTGGGATCCCTATAAAACCCAACCATCCGGGAATAAAATAAGGAAGCGTACACTTTACCTTATGATAAATCGCCGTGAAAAAATGTCCCAACTCATGGATAAGCAATATCCCTATAAAAGGTACAGAGAAGGCCATTGACTTCCAGAAATACTCCCAGGTAAGTAAGCCGTCTCCTGTACCGAGTACGGATTTCCCATATACCCATTCGGAACCTGCCAAAGTGGTGGAAATAAGTGTGACCAGAAATAAAATTCCGTGACGGAGGTAGTCTTTTTTGCTATACATTCTTAAAATAATCGAAAATAACCTCAGGACCGGTCACATGCACTGCTTGGATCCCTACTGCTTTGGCTCCTTCAACATTGGCGATTAAATCATCAAAAAATATCACCCGATCTCCTGAAGTTCCCAGATCCACCAGCATTTTTTCATAGATTTCAGGAAAAGGCTTCGCCAATCCCATCTCGTGGCTTAAAAATACCCAGTCAAAAATCGGGTCAAAATTTTCCAGCCCATGATCTTCTTTCAAAATTCTATTTACGGCATTGATGTGGATCGAATTTGTGTTGCTCAATACCCCTACTTGAAATTTTTCTCTCAATTTTGAAATTAATTCCAATCTTTCCGAAGGAATTTTCAGCAACAAATCGTTCCACAATTCATCCACTTTTGAGTCATTCCAATCCTGCTGAAAATAGCTTCTCACCTCATCTCTAAACCTATCTGACTGGATCCTTCCCACCTCGTAATCCTTATGAAAATCAGTAAGATAAAAACCATCCACTTTATCATGTAAATCAACGGGGATCTCTTGACAGATACGCTTAATCGCTCTCCGGTAATCGATATCAATGATGACATTGCCTAAATCAAAAATCAAAAAATCTGCATCAGGAGCATTTTTCATTCGAAATATGGGTTGTGTATTTGCATTCAAATATGTAACATTGCACTCCCAAAACCAAGGTTTACGGCGAATACAAGCCAAAAATTGAGGATTTTAAAATTAAGGGCCTATAGCTCATTCGGTTAGAGCAACTGACTCATAATCAGTAGGTGCCTGGTTCGATTCCAGGTGGGCCCACCATTCCGGGCAAAATCTTTTTTAAAGGATTTTGCCCATTTTTTTTACCTTTTAACTCGCTGTTTATCAGATAAATAAAGTTAATTTCCTCATTGATCCTAGCGGTTCGATGTTCCTTGCCGTCAAAGGTCAGATTTTCAGGAAAGATCGAACCAATTAGCCGCCTTTTTTGAGCTAAATCACAGGAAGAAAAAACAAAATCAAGTCTTGAAGCGAATTGAACCGCTTTATGAAAGAGTTTCCCGAAACCATTTTCCGAATTTGATTCGATTCTTCTCCAGTTGGGTCTCCAATTCCGGATTCCTCTCTTCACCGGATCTTTTCACTTGCCGGTATTCATCGAGAATTAATTGTTCTTTAAAGAACGATGTTGTTTAAGACAGCAATTGCAGTGACTTTGCTTCGGAAAGTAAAACTTCCTGCTACCCCTTCCCTTTCCTGCTATTTCTTCAGCTTATTTTTGATTTGTGTGCCCCCTTGAAGCAAACTAATATCTTGGCAGACATTTCCTATTTATTGCTGCGCTTTAAACATGATAAAAGTAATCAATCAATAGCATCAGGACTTGTGGGTAATAAATGTAGCATCCAATGTATCCGGTACAGGTATTATTTGAATTCATTAATCCATTGTTTGATTAGCTAAACTTTAATGCGTGACCATTCACCAACTTTACCTTTTAAAACATCAAGAAGATAGAATCAAATATTCTGTTTTAATAACAGAAAATCAGGTAATTTAAATTATGGAAAAATATTCTCTTGGAATCAACAATAAAGTTCATGAGATCTCAGCCGAAGCTGAGATGCCATTGCTATGGGCAATAAGGGACTTAGTCGGCCTCAAAGGAACCAAATTTGGTTGTGGCCAGGGACTTTGCGGTGCTTGCACGGTACTTTTGGATGGCTCGCCTATCCGTTCCTGCAGCTTTCAGATTTCAGAAGTTGGTGATTCCTCTATCACCACTATCGAGGGGCTTTCAGAGAAAGGAGACCACCCTATTCAGCAAGCTTGGGTTCAGCATGTTGTTCCCCAATGCGGCTATTGTCAGTCAGGGCAAATCCTTAGTGCAGCTGCACTTTTAAAAGCAAATCCCAAACCTTCGGATGAGGAAATAGAAGCAGCCATGAATGGAAACATATGCCGCTGCGGCACCTACAACCGCATTAAAGAAGCCATACACACAGCCTCCAACTCTTTGTAACTTACGCTCATGTTCGCAAAATTTCTTTTCAGCAAAAAACAGGATCCTGAGAACCGAAGTCAGGTATATATTCCCTCCAGGAGGGAGTTCCTGAAAATTGGAAGCTTGGCTACCGGCGGCTTTCTCTTGGGAGTGAATTTTCAATGTACCGGTCCCAAAGGTGATCCCATCACCTTCGCTCCCAATTCCTACCTAATCCTCAGTTCTGACAATCAGGTAACATTGATTGCCCATAGGTCAGAAATGGGTACAGGCATCCGTACCTCCCTTCCTATGATCATCGCAGATGAATTGGGGGCTGACTGGAGTAAAGTGAAAATCATCCAGGCCGAGGGAGACAACGAGAAATATGGAGATCAAAATACCGATGGATCCTATTCAGTCCGCATGTTTTTTGAACCTATGCGGCAAGCTGGTGCTACTGCCAGACTGATGCTTATCAACGCTGCTGCCCTGAAGTGGGAAGTAGATCCATCCGAATGCCGAACTCAAAAGGGCCAGGTCATCCATTCGGGCGGAAAGACGGTTGACTTTGGAGATTTGATTGAAGATTTGAAAAAACAGGAAATCCCCAAACCTGAGGAAGTCAAACTAAAAGACCTGAAGGATTATCAACTTATAGGCAAGGATGTGCCGATCTATGATGCAAAAGATATTGCTGTAGGAACGGCGGTTTTCGGTGCTGATGTAGATATCCCTGGAATGAAAATAGCTGTTATACAGCGGAGTCCTGTAATCGGAGCTAAAGTTGTCTCTTTTTCGGATGAAAAAACATTAGCTATTCCCGGTGTAAGCCAAGTGATAAAAATTGATGGGCAAGGCATTCCTACAGGGTTGGATAAGGCATTGGAAGGAATAGCAGTACTTGCAGACAATACCTGGGCGGCCATTCAGGGGAGAAAGGCATTGGAGGTAGATTGGGACTTGGGACCAAATCAAGAGTACAACTCAGCCAAACAACTGGAAGAGATGGTGAAAAGCACCTTATCCAATGGTCAGATCCGCAGGGAAAGAGGGAATTTCACCTCAGCTCAACGGGAAGCATCAACTGTGTTGGAAAGAAGCTTTGTGGCTCCCTACTATGCCCATGCTACTATGGAACCACCTGTGGCAATTGCTAATTGGAAAGCAGACTTTTGCGAAATCTGGGCTCCTACCCAGCACCCGCAATGGGCAAGAACTGCCGTAGCTACAGCGCTGGCCATGCCTGAAGAGCAGATAAGAGTGAATGTGACGCTGTTGGGGGGAGGTTTTGGCAGGAAATCCAAACCGGATTATGTAGTGGAAGCAGCCCTGCTTTCCAGAGCCGCAAAAGCACCTGTGAGAGTACAATGGACAAGAGAGGATGATATTCACCATGATTTTTACCACTCTTTGAGTGCACAGCGAATTAAAGCCACCTTAGATAGAGAAGGGAAGATCAGTGGATGGAACCATCATACCGTATTTCCGGCGATTGGGGCAACAGGCAATCCGGACGAACTGCATCCCTCCGACGGAGAGTTGGGATTGGGTTGCATAGACTTCCCTTTTGAAGTGCCCAATATCAGAATCGAAACGCATGAATCCAAAGCCCACACGCGCATAGGTTGGCTAAGATCTGTAAGTAATATTCACCACTCTTTTGCCGTGAACGGTATGCTTGATGAAGTGGCTGAAGCTCGGGGTATGGATCCGGTAGATATGCTGTTGGAACTACTCGGCGAAGACAGAGATATCACATTTGACGAAGAGATAAAGGGAACTTTCGGCAACTATGGTGAACCTATAGAGAAATTCCCCTGGAACACGGGCCGTCTAAAAAATGTAATTCGGAAAGTGGCTGGGGAGGCAAACTGGAAAGAATCACTGGCACAGGGAAAAAGTGTTGGATTTGCGGCCCATAAAAGCTTTCTGACCTATGTTGCCTGTATCGTTGAAGTAGATAAAGGCACAAATGGGGAATTGCTTATACCGAATGTCCACTACGTGGTTGATTGCGGAGTGCCGGTAAATACGGATAGAATCCGTTCTCAATTTGAAGGCGGGGCCCAATTTGCAACCAGCTTAGCCACTACCTCTGCGATATCATTTGAAAATGGACAGGTACAGCAGAATAATTTTGATGGATATCAGGTCATCCGAATGTCCCAATCACCGAAAAACATCCATGTACACATCGTTGAAAGCACAGAAAAACCCACGGGTGTAGGTGAACCTCCTGTCCCTCCATTTATCCCTGCACTTTGCAATGCCGTGTATAAAATGACGGGAAAACGGATTTACGAACTACCGTTTAAGCTTTAATAAAATTAAAATCGGCTGCTTCTTCTACTCCTGCGAAGACTAATCCACAAAGCGCTTCTACTCCCTAAAGTAGAAGCGCTACTATTTTAGTTATAAAATATGGTACTCTAACATTCAAGAACGGCACACGGCTCAAAACCTTACTCAATAAGCAGATACTGCTTTAAGCCCAACAATCGAACCTATTAAAGTGGTAATAAAAAGTAACCGTAGAAAAGTTGCAGGTTCTTTAAACACAACAATACCTACTAAAACAGTTCCTACTGCTCCAATTCCAGTCCACACCGCATAAGCAGTTCCGATTGGCAAACTTTGGGTTGCCTTAATTAAAAGCACCATACTAACACATAGGGCTAAGAAAAAACCTGTATACCATAGATACATTTCATTTCCCGCTGTCTCTTTTGCTTTGCCTAAACAAAATGCAAAAGCTACTTCAAACAAACCTGCAGTGACCAAAATAATCCAATTCATTTTCCTTTCTCTTTGTACCCACAAAGGTCGGGAAGCGAATTGAGGATAAATTTTACAAATTGACTCGTCCTAAAATAAGTTTACAGATTAATGTTTAAATACTTGTATAGATTTACCGTTTGATTTAATCCTGTAGTGCCTTGTTTTTTAGAGGCCGATCCGATCAGTCGGGGTAGGCTATGGAATCCCCGTCTGCGGCTGGCAGGTTAGGGACAAGTTGTGTGGTTTCAGCTTATCATCGTCTTTCTCATCTGAAAAAGACAATACGCGGTATCTCCAAAGTATCACTTCTTAAAATGGCTGGGAAGGATACCGAATTTCCGTTTAAAAGCAGCTGAGAAATGGCGTTGATTTTTGTAGCCTATTCGTTGGGAGACTTCCCCCACATTCATATTTTCTCCCATCAGCAACTGTTTTGCCTGATCCATTTTGGCATCGCTCCAAAACCCGAAGACCGTAGTACCAAACAGTTCTTTAAATCCTTTTTTCAGGATGAAATCATTAGTACCTACAAGATGAGCCAAATCAATGAGCGAGCAGGTAGCATCCAGATTTTGCAGGATAAACTCCCTTACGGCATATATTTTATCGACATCCGGTTTTTTAAGTGTAGAATGGGAAAAAGAATCGTCCGAAAACTGTTCCAGCTGGAGCAATAAAAGTTCGATGACTTTAGCTTCCAAAAACATTCGTTTAAAAATTCCCGTTCTTTCGCAACCCATAATTTCATCAATAATCCGGTACATTTGATGGCTGATGCGACGATGGTCTTGGTGTAACAATCCAGAGTTTCCTTTTTCGATGGTATTACGGAATGTTTCAAATAGCTGATGGTCCTGAGGCAGAAATTTTTTGAAAAAAAACGGAGTAAGATTGATTTCACATAACCGGAATTCTTCACTTTCCCATTGCATCTTTCCACAGATCCCATTTGCATAAATTATGTTGTGCCGATTGGGCACAAAACTTATTGATTTATCAAAAATGCCGGTTGTAGCAGTGCTTTTGCCTTTCAAGGCAAAGTGCATTTCTATGGTTTCAATATCACTTTCAAAATTGAGAAGGATTTTCCTTTTCAAAACGGTGTTGCCGAAGCCGATATGAACACCTTCAAAGTAGATTTCCTTATAAAATCCGCTACCAACTAACTGTTCATGATAGGTGATGCTTTCTTTTATTCCTTCGCCATGGGTTAAGAATCTGTCGGGATATTCTTTTTCGAAGAATATCTTATCCCCATCATTGTCATATAGTCGTAAATGCATCAGTTCTACTTTTAAGTAATCCGTTTTGCGGACATTATAATCCCTCTTACATACCTGTCCGAAGAATCTAACTTTTATATTTGCCCAAAGCTACCAATTATTTAGAATCATTCTTAATAGAGATTGATATTTTACCAATGAATGAAAAACAACGAAAACAAACGGGGATAGCAAGGCTTTTGGAGATTGCAGGAAGACGGAAAGGACTACTATTCGTGTCGGGATTTCTGGCGATTGTGCATGCTGTACTAAGCCTTGTACCGTATGTTCTGGTGTTTTACATCATCAGGGAACTAACCAAAGAAACAGTAGATTTTATTCTTGCACGTACCTATATCATCTACGCTGTGATTGCCGCCATAGTCAGTATGTCCATACTGTTTCTTTCGGGAATTTTATCGCATATCGCAGCATTCAATATTTTGTTTGAATTACGGAAATTTATTGCCGACAAGGTTGGGAAACTACCGATGGGTTACCTGACAAACCGTAATTCGGGTGCGCTGAAAAAAATCCTTTCGGACGATGTGGAACGGATTGAAAGTTTTATCGCTCACCAAATCCCTGATTTTGTGAAAGGAATCACCTTGCCCATTATCACGATTGTTTTTCTGTTCACTCAGGACTGGCGGTTGGCTGCCATTAGTTTTGTCCCATTAGTGGTATTGGCGATAATGCTTCCAAAAATGTATGGAGGACGAAATAAGCAACTGATTAAGGACTATCATCAGTCTCTGGAAGACATGAATGCCGGAATCGTAGAATACGTACGGGCAATGCCCGTAATGAAAATATTCGGACAGTCGGCAGAAACATTCGACAAGTACGGAAATACGGTTAAGCGTTTCAACAATTTCGTCGCCGAATGGGTAAAGAGCAGTACACCCGGATTTGCCATATTTATGAGCTTTACGAGCAATGCAATGCTTCCGGTATTGGCTCTTGGTCTATATCTCTATTTTCAGAATGGGGTGACATTGGCTACGTTGCTACTGTTCCTGATTTTGGGTACAGGATATATCAAACCGCTTTTTGCACTGAGCAATATGGGAATGCAACTTTCCATCATCAACCGTGGTGTGGAACAAATCGACGAACTGCTTGGACAGGAGGATTTGCCGGAAAGCGAGAAAATCCGGCAGCCCAAAAATTTCAACATTGGATTTCAGGATGTTTCATTTGCCTATCAGGATAAAAACCGGGTATTAAGCAACATCAATTTTGAAATCAAAGAAAAAACCATTACCGCATTGGTAGGACCCTCGGGAGCAGGAAAAAGTACGGTCGGTCAATTGTTGTCGCGGTTTTGGGATGTGAATGAAGGTGAAATTTATATCGGAGGAATAGACATTCGGAATTATCCAACAGAGCAACTGATGCAGATGGTGTCTTTCGTGTTTCAGGACAGCTTTATGTTTCAGCAGAATATGTACGAAAACATCCGTATGGGAATGGATAAAACCCGTGAAGAAGTGGAACACGCCGCAAAAGTGGCACAAATCCACGATTTTATTTTGGGTTTACCTGACGGATACAACACACTGTTCGGACAGTCAGGTATGCACCTGAGCGGAGGCGAGCAACAACGTTTTCAGCTGGCAAGAGCGATACTGAAAGATGCTCCTATTTTGATATTGGATGAGGCAACTGCCTTTGCCGACCCGGAAAACGAGCACAAAATACAACAGGCATTCAGTGAATTGATTAGGGATAAAACCGTGTTGATTATTGCCCACCGATTGAGCACCATTACCGATGCCGATCAGATTCTAGTGTTTGACAAAGGGCAATTATCTGCCAAAGGAAAACACCGTGAACTCCTGGAACAAAGTGAACTCTACGGACGGATGTGGAATGCACATATTAGAGCTAAGGAATTTGTCATATAGTGAACAATATTTACATGGGCTGGCTGACAAAGAAGAGTTGACAACCGGTAACTGACGATTGAAAGTAAAAACTGTAATTCATAATTAAAACAACAATGCCTAAAGTACCCAAATGGATGGCTGACGCGATGCAATCACTCTTTAGCGGAATGTACCACCCCGTGCAAGTCACAGCTACCGAAGAATTGGAGGAAAGATTGCGAAGAGTACGTTTTGAAGGAGACTTTTCCGGATCAAAACGAGCATTCGTACCTGGAAACGTCATCGAATTCCGCGTCAGCGATACGGAATTCAGGCATTATACACCCTCTTATTTTGATCCAAAAGCAGGCGTTTGCGAAGTCCTGTTTTACCTGCATGGTAAAGGTCCCGGCAGCAAATGGGTTGCTGATTTAAAAGTCGGAGAAACCTTGAACCTATTGGGCCCGGGAGGAAAGATAGGATACAATGCATCCTCCCAAAATCATATAGCTTTTGGAGACGAAACCTCTTTAGGATCATTCGCCTGTATAGAAGCGGAAGCCAAACAACAAAGACATTCATTCTATTCCATTGCCGAACTGGACAAGGAAAACAAGCACTGGCCGAAAGCGCTTCAACTGGAAACGACCGTTGTCGAAAAAGACAAGGAAATGAAAGCGATAGAGACGATTCGTTACCTAGATGGTTATTTGGCGAATTATTCTCGCGAAAAAGCAAGTACCACTTTCTATCTGACCGGAAATGCAAAGTCTATTTCGGGTGTGAAGAAGTTTTTAATCAGTAGAGGTTTTGAGAGCAAACAGATCCGGACAGAGCCCTATTGGTCCGAGGGTAAGACAGGATTATAATGGAATCATAAAACACAGTATTATGCCTAAAGTAACACCGGAATTATTTCGGGTACTCAACGACCCGAAAGTTGAAGCCACACTTTCCCGCTTATACAAAGCCGCGCTGAAGCAGGGCTGGTCGATGGTATTTCATTTCCTGCCCAAAGCGTTCAAAATGTACGGTAAAGGCATCGACTGGAAAACGGAAAACGAACGTTTTTATGACGATAAATACACGCCCATATTGCCTTATCAGGGCGAATTTCTGTATATGCAGGCAAGGGCATTGGGTGCCAAAAACATCCTTGAATTCGGTACTTCCTACGGTATTTCCACCATCTATTTGGGCAAAGCAGCCAAGGATAATGGCGGCAAAGTAATCTCTACCGAATACCTGCCGCATAAGGTGAAAATTGCCAGGGAAAATATTGCAGAGGCAGGGCTTTCGGACTATGTGCAGGTACTGGAAGGGGATGCCATGGAAACCCTGAAAGACTTAGATGTACTATGGGATTTTGTATTGCTGGACGGTTGGCCCGATATGGTACATCCTGTATTCAAGCTGATAGAACCTAACCTGAAAAAGGGTGCCGTCATTGCTGTGGATGATATCGTGGGTTTCCAGCCTTCGACCAAGGACTATACCGATTATGTCCGAAATCCCGAGAACGGATACCTGTCCACGACGATCTATCCCAAGAAGGCGATGGAGTTTACGATTAAAATTAAATGATGCAGAGTTGAAATTGCACCACGAGCACTCGATTTTCAACTTTCAACTGAAGAACTATGATTAAAAACTTAAAATACGTTACTTCTTTCAACCTGAAAGAAACTTGGCGAGTGGCACTGTGGGAAATCATTCATAGCATTTTTGTGGCGGCACCATCGGGGATTTTATTGGTGATTATTTGGGAACTGTTTTCAGAAAACCCCAATATTCAAAAAATATGGGCTGTTGTTGGATTGATGACTGTGATGCTTGTTATTCAGTTTTTTATCGCATCAAAATCAATGGTCAAGTCCAACCTATGGGTATATGATTTGTCGACCAAATTGCGTATCCATCTGGGTAACCGCATACAGAAATTTTCATTGGGATTTTTCAAGAAGAAAGACCCGGGAGAGATTGCCTCGATAGTCTTGCAAGACGTAGCCAATTTTGAAGGTATCTTCGGGCACAGTGTAGGCAATCTTGCTTCGGCAGCGTTTGGAACGGCGGTGCTTTCCATTTTTCTGTTTATTTATGATTGGCGATTGGCGTTGTGTCTGTTGGCGGCATTGCCGTTGATCTTTCCGTTTCTACAGTTGGCAAATTACTTCGTGAGCAAACTGGGCAAAAAACAAATCGCTGCCCGCAATACCGTAGGTGCAAAATTCTTGGAATATGTGCAGGGAATCCGCCATCTGAAATCCTACGGACAAACAGGCGATAGGCACAAAGGATTGGAATACGCTTTTGAAGATTTACGCAAAAAAAGCATCAAAATGGAAGCTGTTCCCGGGCCGTTTGTGATTACGGCAAGTGTGGTTTTTGAGATTGGTTTTCTGGCAATGGTCGCTCTGGGGTTATACTATCTGAGCGGAAATTCCATTACCGTCCCTGTATTGATCACATTCCTGATAATGGGTTACAACCTGTACAATCCGCTGAAAGTGGTGATGGTAGATTACCTCGTGCTTCGGTATATGAATGAAAGCCTGAACCGTGTCATCAACGTGCTGGAAGAACCGACAATGGAAACTGACAAAGACGGGTTACCGGAACACTTTGATATCTCTTTTGAAAGTGTGGGGTTCAGCTATCTCGATAAGCTGACTGTTCAGAATTTAAACTTTACTGTCCCCGAAAAATCAATGACCGCATTGGTAGGGCATTCCGGTTCAGGGAAAACAACCATTACCTCGCTCATTGCACGCTTTTGGGATGTCAATTCGGGCGGTATCAAAATCGGTGGCGTAGACATCCGCAACATCAATCAGGATAAATTTTACAAACTAATCAGCGAAGTTTTTCAGGAGGTGTACCTCTTTGACGACACCATTTACAATAATATTAAAATCGGTAAACCCGATGCTTCCGAAGAAGAAATCAATGAAGCAGCAGACAGAGCACAGGTATTGGATTTTGTCAGGGAATTTCCCGAAGGAATGGACACAATGGTGGGCGAAGGCGGAAACAAACTTTCGGGCGGACAAAAGCAACGCATCAGTATTGCAAGAGCCTTGCTGAAAGATGCCCCAATTGTTTTGTTGGATGAAGCCACAGCAAGTCTTGACCCCGAAAACGAGATTTACATTCAGCAGGCCATTCAGGAATTGGTAAAATCCAAAACCGTAGTGGTCATCGCCCACAAATTAGCAACGATTCAAAAAGCAAATCAGATTCTGGTTTTGGAAGAAGGGAGAATAGCCGAAAAAGGCGCACATTCTGACCTTTTAAATCAAAACGGTATTTACTGCAAAATGTGGAATATTCAGCAGCAATCGGGAGGTTGGAAGGTGAAACAAAATTAATCTGATATAGACAAATAACTCAGGCCCTATTCAAAAGATCAGGAGCTGAACTACCGGCACCCAGTCTTGGGGATTCACCGACAATAGGAGAATGAAATATTTAACCCCCGGCAAAAAGGTAAGCACCATAAAGCCGGAAGACCTAAAAAACTGATGCAGGAATCAAATTTGAAGAAACAGACCTTCGCATCACCGGTGATATTGAAAAATCATTGACTGCCGGCAAACAAAGTAATCCCCATAGGTTGTTGCCGGGTCTGCCTCATTGTCCCTGAAGCCCATCTTCATAAGTAGGCCCGTACAATCCCGGAACCTTATTTCCGGTAGCACGCAGGTAAACAATCATCTCTCCCCTGTGGTGATAAATATGATTAAAAAGAAATCCTCTGGCCACAATACCTCTGGGCATAGGACCTAAAACTACCTGTTCCCCCACTTTCATGGTCCAGTCAGCTTTCAGTTTCTCCTCAGTAAGTGACTCTAATGCAGCTCTTGCTTTCTCTACATTCTGCTCAAAAAGCGCCAAAGTTGCCCGGATATCATTTACATCTCCCCTTTCCAGCTTATCGGATGCCAAATCATAAACATCTTGGGTGAAAGTGCCTACGTACCAGTAGTAGATAGTGGCAATGTGTTGTGCTAACTCTCCCATCGTCCAGGAAGTTTCGGCAGGTTTATACCCGAGATGTTTTTCAGGAATTGCCTGAAGTAATTTACGGGTACTCTTTACTTCGTTTTCAAATTCCTGTATCAAATAGTTTAAAATCATGTCAATAGGGTTGAAAAAAATCAATTGAACGACTGGCGGAATTCCAAGGGTGACATGTTGGTTTTCTTTTTGAAAAGTGTGCTAAAGGACTGAGAATGTTCAAATCCCAACGCATACGCGATTTCACTGATTGAAAGGCTGGTCGTAGAAAGCTTTTCCTTTGCCTTTTCAATTAATTTCCCGTGAATATGTTGCTGGGTGTTTTGGCCTGTGTGCACCCGTAAGAGGTCACTTAGGTAATTTGGGGAGAGGTTCATATGCTTGGCAATATGCTGTACCGTCAATAAACCTGATTGCAGCTCTTCTTCACTTTCAAAATACCTATTGACAAACTGTTCAAAATTGATAAGCAGCTGATGATTATTGTTTTTCCGAGTGATAAACTGTCGTTCGTAAAAACGGATGGAATAAGTGAGCAGCAAATCTATCTGTGCAAGGATAATCTCCTGGGTATGCCTGTCAATATGCGTGCATTCCTTGTCTATTTTATTTAGTATGGCAATGAGGTCATCTTCCTCTTCAGCAGATAGATGAAGTGCTTCATTCGTTGCGTAGGAGAAAAATCCGTATTTACCGATGGATTGGGCCAAAGGATGCTTAAGCAGGAAGTCAGGATGGAAAATCAGCAGATATCCTGAACCGCATTCCATAGTCTGAACATCCAAATATTGGACTTGGTTGGGTGCTGTAAAACTTAATACCCCCTTGTCGTAATCGTAGTGCTGCTGGCCATACCTTATTTTGCCTTTTGCTTCTCTTTTTAAGGCCACACAGTAAAAACTGTTGACAAAACCTTTCCATACTTCCTCATCCAGAAATATACTTTCGGCAAGGTTAATCACACTTACCATTGGATGTCGGGGTTCGGATAAAGACAACAGACGATGGAATTCGGAAATAGACTTTATGGTATTCATAGGTTTCAATTTAAATCCGGGACTTGAATAATAGGCGACTGCAGATTAGCCACAATCGCCATAACTATTTAATCAATAAGTCCCATGCTGAACTCATCGTATGGCAAACCGGTATCCGTGCCCAAAGGTACAATACTTTCCAGTTTACCCAGATCAGCTTCGCTTAGTTCAACAGAGGCAGCTGCCATGTTTTGATCTAGGTATTTTCTGCGTTTCGTGCCCGGAATCGGGAGGATCCCCTTGCTCATGATCCATGCCAAAGCCAGTTGGGAGGAGGTGACTCCTTTTTCTCCGGCCATTGACTCAATGAGTTTAACCAACTCTATGTTCTTGTGAAAATGCGCTTCCTGAAAACGGGGAATGGCCCTGCGAAAATCGTCCTCAGGCAAATCACTAAGCGCGCGGATATTACCGGACAAAAAGCCCCTGCCCAGAGGAGAGTATGCAACGAATCCTATACCCAGATCATTCAGTGTTTGTAGTACCCCACGCTCTTCTACCGTACGTTCGAATAATGAATATTCACTTTGGACTGCAGAAATCGGATGAACAGCCTGTGCTCTTTGCACTGTCGCAGAAGATACCTCTGACAGTCCCAAGTAACCGACTTTTCCTTCTTTGACCAGCATGCCCATCGCTTCCACAGTTTCTTCAATCGGCGTATTTTTATCAAGACGGTGCAGGTAATACAGATCAATATAATCCGTATTGAGATTTTTCAAGGAACGCTCCACCGCTTTTTTAACATATTCTTTTTTTCCGTTGATCGACCAGGTTACCTTGTCGCTATCGTCTATCTCCCAGCCAAACTTGGTAGCTATGACGTATTTGTCCCTATTCCCCTTGATAGCCTTAGCGATCAGTTGTTCATTTTTGAGCGGTCCATACAGATCCGCCGTATCCAGGAAGTTTCCTCCCAATTCAAGCGAGCGGTGAATGGTGGCGATAGCCTCTTGCTCATCTGCTTTACCATACATATTTCCTTCTTCAAAGCCCGTCATGCCCATACATCCCAGGCCGATTTTTGGAACCATAAGTCCCTGACTTCCCAATGCTACTTTCTTGATATCCATCATTCTATGTTTTAATTGACAGTCAAATTTCGCGTAAAGAGACTATTGGCCTGTATGCAAAACCCTGCATGATGTATGCAAATCAGGGTTTAACTCCTTCTTTTCCTACTTCTTCAGATTTCAAGAATCCGTTTTCTTCTACCACTATCAAGTAATTCCCGACTGATCCCTTTAAGTTTCCGGTTGTCACTTTTGCCATATCCTATGCAAGTAGTCAAACAACCACGCAAACCATACCCCACTACTCTCCACCAAATTTATAGGAAAAGGAAAGCTGTACATTTCGATTGTCCGGCCGCTCATAGCTGTAAGTACTCAGGTCACCGATCTCTGATCTGGTGATGACTTTTCCCCGTCGGACTATGCCGTTTGCAGCCAGCTTCACTGTTCCTTTCTGGCCCATCACTTTCTTCTCTACTCCCAGAGATAGAGAATAATCTGCCAGTTTTTTGTTGATTCCGGTGACTATCGGGGAATTATAAATACCGATCATCTCGCCACGGATCCCATGGTCAAACTCGAAGCTATGGCGGCTATTGAAAGAATAGCTCAAGCTGCTGTTGTCTAACACTACATCCTGGAATTCTCCCTCATAAATGTTGATAAAAAGACTACCATAGTGGTTGGCTGTCCACCATGGCACAAAGTTCATGCTCACCATCAAGCTTATCCCATAATTGGTGAAGCTTCCAAAATTCTCCGGTCTGTTAAACGTGCTACCCAAAATATCTCCCTCAGCTGTAACACGGTTGATTACATCTGTGCCACGACTGTAGAAAATAGAAGTGAAATAGGTACTGGCCAGACTATGACTTATTTCATAGCTATCTGTAAAGGAAGGCTTTAGATAAGGATTTCCTGCGTAATAGTTGAACGGATCGATGAAGACCCGGAATGGATTCACATCATGATCTCCGGGACGGTTCACCCGACGGCTGTAAGAAAGCTTGAGATGTTGGCTTTCACCGATAGGATAGCCAAGGTAAAGGTTTGGAAACAGATTAAAATAATCCCTCCGCACCACAGAATCCATTGTAACCTGGTCAGACTCCGTCCTTGTATATTCCCCTCTAAATCCCGCCTGAAAACTCAGATTCCCAACTTTCGATTCGTACAAAAAATATCCTGCATGAATCTCTTCCGTGTATTTAAATTGGTTCGTCGTACTCTGATCCACCACCCAAGTGGCATTGTCAATAGTGTCGTTTATTGCTTTGTCCTCCACCACAAAGTAACTTGACTTGAGCCCGGCCTCAAATTTACCTCCATTTTCAAAAGGGTTTTCGTAGTCTATACTCGCCACATAAGACGTGTTGCTGAGATCGATCTTGTTTCTTCTGGCTGACTGATAGACAATTTCAGAACTGTTACCACTGTAGAAATCCGAGTAAAATTCACTGTAATCATCGTTGGTATGCGGCGCATAATCCAGACTTGCCTTTAGCAACTGATCTTGTTGGTCTATTTCCAGCGTGTAATACATATTAAACGTCAGGTTGTTATATCCCTGATCCGCGTCATGCCGGGTAAGTGTGGTCTGGGTGACCGCTCCGGTAGTGAGGTCACGCATCATAATCGTGGAAGGATTGTCTGTAAACCAGCGTCCGCGAAGCGCATTGACGCTTATACCCAACGTGCTTATTTCACTCAGGTAAAAGTCAAAACCTGTACGGATATTGAATCCCCGCCCCGGATTGTACGTTTCGGTATATCGTTGATCTAAAAGCATAACCGGAATGCGCTCCCCTTGTGCGTTAAGTCCGTAAAATATTTTCTCGTGTTTACCAAAAACCTGTTCCTGCTCGTTGTAGTAACTCCCGCTCAAAAAGTAATTGATGAATCCTGAGCGATAAGATGCTCCGCCATTTGCCCCTAACGTAGGAAGTCGTCCGTGGCCTGCTTTCAGAGTCAGATCAGCTTTCAGTCCTGATACGGTATTCTTTTTCATTACTATATTGATAATTCCTCCACTTCCCCCGGCATCCTGCTTGGAAGACGGGTTAGGCATTAGTTCAATTTTGGAAACCTGATCTGCCTGCATACCCTTCAGCATATTCGCCAGTTGCTCGCCGGAGAGGTATGTGGACCTACCGTCGATCATCACCCTTGCTCCACTCCTACCTTGCAGTGTAAAGTCTCCTTCACCCTGGACGGTTATTCCAGGGGATTTTTGCAGCATTTCCATGACATTATTACCCTGGGCCAGCACGCTATTTTCGATATTCACTTCCAGCCTGTCCAGTTTTTGCTCCAGCATTGCCCTTTGCCCCTTCACTAGTACTTCACCCAGTGCAAGGGATTCTTCTTTCAGGATAAGCGGACCGATCTCAATTGTAGCTGTTTTTTTGGACAATAGAATTTTCTCTCCAAAACTACTACCGTAGCCTAGAAAAGAAGCCTTCACCATCACCTCTCCCTGATAATCCAACCTAATCGAGAAATTGCCTTCTTCATCCGAGACGGTTCCTTGTATCAAGGTTGAATCTGAGGAATTCAGAACTGACACTCCCGCAAAAGAAACCGGAGCTCCAGTCCCGTCAATGACTGAGCCTTTGAGTGTTGACTGAGCCAAAATTGACTGTGAATACAGTATAAGAAAAATAAAAAACAGTGTAATGATCCGCATAGATTGATACTTTTATTACTACCTCTACCATAAATCTGACAGAAGAAAATTGAATGGATAGGATGAGGCTATTAACTTGGGGAGATTGACTTCATCATTCCGCAGCGATGGATCTAGTAACTAAAGGAGCTTGCATGACCTGTTTTTTAGCTCTTTTGGCCTTTTTCTTTTTGCCCAGCCATACCAGTAACCCGGTAATGGGTAATGAAGCGGAGATTAGGCTTGCCAAAAAATATAGGATTTTAGTATACATGCCTCCTATATAGCCGGTGTGAAGACCAAAATTAGCCCTCATAAGCCAGTTGGCAAATGACTCCTCACCCATGGCTTTTTGCGAACTTGGCAACAGCTCCAACGTCTGCTGATCAAAATAAAGATCGCGCCATGATCCGTCATCCATGTCCGTACAGGCATATATAGCTTCTCCGGGCTCTTCCGGAAAATGCAAAATAACCGCTTCCTTATTCTTCAGGGCTACTTCAGTACGTACTATCTTCCAAATCTGATCTACCGCAGGCATGGGATCAAAAACTCCGGATACCACAGGTTTTTCTTCTTCTATCCGTTCTGTGCGGGGCTTTCTCCCTTCTCCTCCATTAGCCAGCCAGTACACACTTTGTCGCATCCACGGAAAGCTCATGATCAACCCCGTGATCGTCATAACCAAAGCGAGAATCAGGGCATAGAATCCCAACACATTATGAAGGTCATAATTGAGGCGCTTAAACTTTGCTTTCCATTTGATCTTAAAGCTTTTATCTCTGTTCGTTTTGTTCCATTTGGAAGGAAACCACAAAATCAGCCCACTGATCAGCAGAAAAAAGAAGATGAAAGTGCTCCAGCCCACCACCTGTCTCCCGATTTTTGGAGGAAACCAGAGGTAAAGATGTCCCTCTTCGATAAAGTGAAAAAAATCCTCATGATCCACCATTGCCAAAATCTCCGCAGTATATGGATTGACGTAGATCAACGAATCTGAATCAATGGAAACTTTCACCGGCTGGTCCAATCCGTAATACCAGGTGCTATAGATTTTATGTTCCGGAAGAGCCTTACTCACGGCATCATATATAACAGAGGGAGGCAGCTGGTTTTCTGTAGGCTGTGGATCCACGCTTAGCCAGGAGGAAGTAAGTGCCTTGATTTCTATTTCAAAGACTAGCACACAGCCTGTAATACTGATAATAAACACAGCGATACCTGAGACTAAGCCTAGCCAAAGATGCAGCCATGCGTTGATTTTACTAAACATATAAGGTGAATTAAGAAAAGGCCCATATACCCGGCTTAAGAGCCGGGTATATGGGCTAATAATATCTTAGTTTAATTTGAAAAGGGAAGGCGTATCGTCTGAACCACCCACTATCTTAAGTCCCTTAGTCAACGTATCTGCTTCAGGATCATATTCCCAGATATAGACTGCATCGGCATTGGGGTCATTTACAGCGATGTAAGCTTTGCCATCATGAATCACGGCAGAGCTGGAATTCATCAATGGCGGAAAGTCAAGCTTCTTTACTACCTGCTGGGTATTGACATCCACTATCAGATACTCCCACATAGCCGCATACCACCAATCGTCCCACTCCTTGACATTGGTTGCTGCATCATGTGCATTGATAAGGATTGCCTTGCCGTTACCGATGTAGGTAACGCCGAGCTGTTTGTCTCCACCGGTGATGGCAGACACATTGAAGAAGTATCCGGGATCGATCTCAAAACTCCCGTCTTTCACTCTGAAAAATCCCGTCGGCATATTGGGCTTATTGGCGCCCAGAGCAATCGGGTGTGTCAGGATATAGGTGTTGCCAGCCTCCGAGAATTGGCTAAAATAGCCGTTTCTAAGCGCTCCGATGGGTGCAGAACGACCATCCTTGCTGGTGACCTGCAGATTCGTTAGACTGGGAAAGTCAATCACTGCCATGTAGGAGGAGTCATAGTGTACCTCCTCCTTTTCATTGTACAAGCCGTAGCCAATCAGGAGTTTGCTTCCCTTGGGTATAGCGGAAAAAACCATGCGTCTATGATCTGCAGGAACTCCCGTGCTTTCAAATTCCCCTGACTTCACCAGCGTCATACTGGTTGTGTTCACGATCGCATAGAAGTTGCTGCTTCTTGGCCCAAACATCAGTTGCTCCTCATCAATCCATACGTGCCAGCCAAGGTAAGGAGAAGCGAATGCGGTAAAAGGAATTTCTGCTACTGTGGTGAGCGATCCATTTTCAAAAACATACTTGCCAAACTTTCCGTCATTCGGATGTAAATGATAAAAGTCTTTTCCCTTTTGGATGATATTTTCTCCCCAAGAGAATATATCGCTAATATCCACTCCGCTTCCAATAGGTGAAATTGATCCTTCCGTCAAAGAAGCAGCAGGCAGCATATACCTACCCTGAGCGGTGGAAAAGATTATGGCATATTCACCGGCTTCAGCCACAGGCGATGTTGGTACAGGATCATCATCGGAACATGATACTAATAGCGGACCGGACAAAATCGCTGTCCCAAGTGCAAGTAAGAATTTTCTTTTTAACGTAATTTTCATGTGTTTATAATTTGTTTTTTAGCGGTCATAACCTCTCCCAAACTCGATTAGGGAGAATATCAAAACGTGGATAACCATCTCTCTACGAGATGCTCAGGTCATGATTTGATAATGGGTTTTGTTTAAAGTGAATTAATGAAGATCATGGATGAAATACCTTAACTTCAGGGAGAAGGATCTTCCCGGTTTTTGGAGTTTAAAATTATCGTAGGCGATCACATCCGTGATGTTTCTGCTTTCAACTGTGATGTTATACCTGCCTCTTTCTCTGGAATAAGTCAAGGCCAGATTGTGGATCAACTGATTGGGAATATAATCTTTGGTAGTCTTGTCACCCAGCTTCGACCAGCTAAGTGAGTATTCATTGATGTACTGCGAAAACCAGTTGAGCTGAACTCTTGAATCAGTCCCCAACACATCATCCTTGCCTACGTTCAATTCGAAATTGCCATAAAGCCAAGGCTGATTTGGGACACGGCTCCCATAGGTGATTTTTGGTCTGTTAGATCCCCGTACATATTTTTCGCGATCCACAGCATTCTGGTAACTAAGATTGGCAGTCATTGAGACCAGCCGCTTGAACTTATAGTCTGCTTCTACTTCAAAACCGTCAACTTTGATCCCACCGGCATTGAAAAACCAAGACTGTGCACCTTCTACCGCTCCTGAAATAGGCGCATTGAGAATGTAATTTCTGGCGTTTCTATAGAATGCGCCCCCCTCCAAACTCAGGCTATGCCCCCCAAAGTCTGTGAGGTAGAAAATGCCAAAATTGTAATTATCGCTTTCTTCCGGCAGAAGATTCGGATTGCCTACCACATCTTCCTTGTTGCCATAGAGTTCCACTATCCCCGGCAGTCTATAGGCATGTTCATAGGATGCTTTTACACCAAAATTCCCGATAATTTTAAACCTCGAAGCAAGACCATAACCGAGATAGTCCTTGTATTCTTTACTTTCTGTATCATCTGCATTGACGACATTTCCACCCATTCCGAAGTACTTGACGAAGAATGAATTGGTCCATCGGTTATCAACTAACGCTTGCTGATAGGATAGTCCCAGTATGGTCTTATTTATCCTATTGGACTTGTAGTAGCTGTTTTCATACGGATCAATCTCGTCATAGCTCTCCCTATAGGAACTGTTGAAATTATAATTCAAGCCCAGTGAATGATTGTCAGCAAGTTTGTAATTCAGGTTCGTCTGTACCAAACTGTTGTATCCCGTGAAATGAAATCTGTATTTATCCTCTCCATATTCCCCACCGGATTGATTTGTACGATCAGGCAACCCATTCCATTGATACCACGTTCTGGAGCTCGTATCCGTGACAATGCTTTTATCAATAGAGTAGTTGGCAAAAGCGCCCAGAGAGAGCTTATCATTGAGGAATTTGTCTTTTCGATACCGAACGGAAGGAACCACGCTATGGCTCTCATTGGTAACCTCCCCCAAGACTTTTGTTTGGGTAGCGCCCGTCTGGCGCTCACTGAACACATCTGTATAGAGCAGACCTACAACCAATACATCTGCCCAGTTCTTGTTGGCCACGCCTGCCTCTGCCTGCACCATATAGGATGTGTAGCCATCATGAAAGCGTCTCAACTTGTCCTTGGTCACAAACTTATTGTCTTCGATCACCTGGAGGTTCACATTGGCCTCCGGATTGTTTCGCATGAAATAGTTGTTTTTTGAGGTGTTGTAAAAAGAGCTCACGTTTAACGTTATCCCGGATCTTGGCGCTGTATAGCTACTGTTGATCGCAGCTCTATGTGTCCCGAATGACCCAAAACTATAGCTGACATCAAGGGATTTTCCATCGTTACGCTTAGTGATGATATTTACTGCCCCTCCCAAGGCATCTGCTCCCAGATGTGCAGGCACTACACCTTTGTACACTTCTATCCGCTCGATGAGATTCACAGGGATGTTATTGAAAGTCATGCCGCTCCCAAATGATTCTATGGGGATCCCATCAATAAAAAATTTAATATGGCTCCCGGAAAGCCCGTTGATTGCAAAATTAAACCCTGAACCCAAGCCTCCTTCTTCTCTTATCCGGACTCCACCCGTACGGCTGAGAATCTGATTTACATCAGCAGTCATATTGGCGTAGGCTCTTGTATCTATCGCTTTTACATTAAATTCCGTTTCATTGAGCTCTTGCGCCTCAGTCTTGCCGACCACTGTGATTTCCTGAAGATCAAGGGAACTTTTGTTCAGTTCAAAGTTGAGTATGGATGAGGCATTCTTTTTGACCTCAAGCTGCTGTTGCCCCAATAGCTCACCGAATAACTTAATGCTTATCTCATACTGCCCGACAGGCAGCCCTGTCAGCCGATAGTTTCCATTTTCATCCGCAGTGGTTTTATAGTTTGCTCCCGCACTTACCTCTCCAAAAGCCAAAGGCTCCCCGTCAGAGAACTTAAGCTTACCACTGACGCTTCCCTTTCCTTCTATGAACCGTATGGTGAGAATATTGCCTGAAACACGAAGGTCATCTAACTGGTCCCCAACTAAATCCCTGATGATATTTTGTACAGTAATATCCCTGTAGTTTTTGGTAAGCTTTGTCTCTTTATTCACCAAAGAACTATTGTAATTGATGGATAAACCCGACTCTTTGCCAACAATTGCAAGAGCTTCCGGCAAGGATTTCTCTGAGAACGAAACCGAAATTTTACGGGAGAGGGTTTCTTCCTGAGCAAGCAGCGGGGTGTGAATGAGCATGCAAATAACACTCATCAAAAAAAATATTCTACGGCAGATAGCAAGAAGCTTAACTGAAGCGAATAAGGTATTATACATATATTTGCGGTAGTGTAGATTAATGCAGAACGAGACACAGAGTCGCTATCAGCAACTTTGCATATCGTGGATAAAGGTTAATTGTGCACTGGCCCGGTTGAATGTTTGGCGACGGAAAACCGGGTCTTTTATACAGCTTATGTCTTCATTTTTCAGTAGAGCGTAAGGATGTTGTCTTGATATTTATAACTGAAACCCAGGGCAAAGCCTAGGCTTGAAGCTACTTCCTTGAGTTTAGGATCGTCAAATTCACCTGTATAAGTCTGCCTCAGTAAGTCATGATTGACTACTTTGACTTCTATTCCAAACCATTTTTCAAGCTCTTTGGCGATCTGGACCATAGTGAGGTTGTTAAAACTCAACACATTTGATTTCCAAGCCAGTGCGTATGGGTCGATTTCAACCAATCGTAATTGACGTTCCATAAGTATGACACTTTCCCCTTTCGTAGCCAGCAACTTCTCACCCGTAGTACGATCAGAAAAACTCACTTTCCCTTCTGTTACATTTAGTGTAGCCTGCGGCTCCCCGCTAAAATCCCTGAGGTTAAATGCAGTGCCGATGACTTGCGTCAGTGTCTTTTCCGATCGGATCACAAAAGATTGGTCAGCATTTTTGGCCACTTCGAAGTACATCTCCCCTTTCATACTCACCAAGCGTATGGAATCCTCAAATTGGGCAGGGTAACTTATTTCCGAACCGGCATTTAGCCAGACGGAACTTCCGTCAGGGAGTATTACTCTTCTGGTCTCACCGTATTCGGTCTTTTCGGTAATCAATTCGGGAGCCGATTTAAAATTGACAACGCCAAGAAAGGCAATGATTCCTACCACAAAAAACACAGAAGCAGCGACGAAAAATCTTCTCCGGGTTTTCAGTTGTTTTACTCCGGAATCAGGCATTTGATTTGGTGGTGCCACCCTATCTTGCATCTCAAGCCAACTCTTGAGTTCAAGTTTATCCAAGTCTTGAAACTCCGGGAATGAAACTTCAGCTTCTTCATTTTGCAGCCATTCCTCCACCAACCTCGACTCCACCTCGGTGCAGTCTCCGGTGTGGTATCGCTCCAACAGCTCTTTGTTTATTTCCCTGTGCTTCATTTGTCGATTCTAAATCCGGACAATAAAGTCCCCAACAACCTATCCGTTTATGACTCACTTTTTCCTAAACCGGATTTGAATAAATTTCCAAACAACTGAATTTCAATAGAATAAATTCAGGATTACAACATTAGAAAAGATCAGACCCGGCAAGTATCTCAGTTGGGAGGATACTAGCCGTTTAAAAAAACAAGACGAGAGAGATGGTTCGTAATCCTAAATGTCAGTTGGGGCAGGGCAATAAAAACATGCCAGTGAATTCAAAGCAGCGGTGAAGCGGATGATTTTACACCCCTTCCGGTCACAATAGAAACACTAAGGAATATTCGGGATTAAAGCGAATAGTTGAGTTTCTCCTTCAAAAACCCAATGGATTTATACAAATGATACTCTACTGATTTTTCACTGAGTTTCATTTTCTCAGCTATTTCAGCCCGTGAAACACCTTGGTTATCCATTTCAAAAATCTGCCGACTCTTAGTAGGAAGCAATCCCAGAATCGACTTAAATCTTGCTAAAAGTTCATTTTGAAGAACAGTCTCCTCCGTTGAATTAACCGAATCAATCCCCAATGACAATTCATGCGCTTGATGTTTTTTGCGCACATTCCTCTTTCGGAGATAATCAAAAGATTCAAATTTTGCAGCCTTGGTCAAATAGGCATCAGGATTGCCCTTGATCCGAAGCGTATCTCTCTTGACCCATATATTCTCAAATATATCCTGCGCAATTTCCTTGGAGACTTCCACGTCAGAAAGTACGTGATAGCATACTCCAAACACCTTTTTCCAATAATCACGGTAAAGCCGGGCAAAAGTTTGCTCGTTGATCAACAGTATATTTTGCGTGCCCGGGGTTTCCACTTCATTCGCTTTTAATGCCCCAAATATAGAGTTATTTAGATTGATTAAAAATAATAACCCTGAAACATCTTCTTCCCTTCCTATTCACATGCTTACTACGTTGCTTGAACCATTAAAATTTAAATGCGAGGCTTGTCAGAAAATTAACGGGCTTCTGAGGCCTCACAAAATATCCATCGCTTACCCAATAATGTTCGTCTGTAATGTTATTTGCCTTAAGACTGAGGCGAAATTTATTACTGTTATAATAGAGTCCAATATCCAGCACGGTATAACTGGGTAATGTAAACGTATTGGTGTTGTTGAAAAAAGCATCTGAAATATAATGGGGACGGGGCTCCTTTGGGTGATTTCCTTCGCATCATCCAAAGTCGGCGCGGTAGTGCTTACTTCACGTCCAAACTCACCCCGCCTTGGGTATTGTATTTTTGGCATTCTCATTTTCCGAGTCAAGCGCTATCGACCTCCTGTATGACCTGATCCTTTCTTCTATTTTCCTGTACAGACGAAGTGCTTCTCCGATGCTGTCAAAGGTGTTTGTGCCCTCAGTATAAAGTCCGGTATTCAGCTCAAAGACCTGAAAGGCTTCTTGGAGCTTTTGTTGGCTGAGCAATTAGTACCCAAAGGAATTGATGGCGTCTTCTCTCACATTATATTCAGCATCAGGCCCTATTTCAAACTCACGCTCTATAAGTTGTAGGGTTTCATCAATAGAATTGGATTACTCACAAATCACCTAAGATTTATTTGAAAGAAAATATGTGTAAAAAATACTTGTCAAAAATGGCTAATAGCGCATTCTCCAACTGGTAATAACCCCATCTTCTACTGTAAACAAAAAGTCAGCTTTGTTTGAGTATCCACGGCTAGAATACTGTCCCCGTACAATAACTTGGTTGCCATTTTCCACTGTAAATTCAGGGTTTTCAACCTTGCCTTGGCGACTAATGATGTCGCTTTCCAACCATTTGGCTGTAGCTTCCGGTGTTTTCATTGTACCATCAGCACCATAAGCTTGTGTTGCAGTCTTTGCAAATTGCTTTCTAATGAGTTCTGCATCCTCAGCTTCCATTGCTTCAATTAACGTTTTTACGGGTTCCAATAAGGTTTTGTCTTCCATTGTTGTTGATTTTGAATTAGGTGTCATTGTTTTACTTGTTTTTTGAGCACAGGCTATAAATGAATAACCAGTCAGCAGAAATATCATAAATTTTGTTTTCACCTATTCGGATTTAAATGTTAGCAGTCATCAATTCTTAAGTGGATGTTGCAAATAGATGATTACCAGGTTGAGCAAAATGAATGGCAGTTCAATCGCCGCACCTTTCAAATCTTTATCCAATAGATGCAAACAGGTGATCATCAAAATTCCTGCTGCCATCAGGAAATTGCCCCAAACAAACGTCTTTGGAGATAAAATCAATAGTGCAGCCAATATCGTAATGGCACCATTTATCATTATTGCGGTTTTAGAAAAATGCCATTTGCCAAACATTTCCAGCATTTCCGGTTTTGTCGAAAACATTGCATAACCTTGCTTGAATCCCAAATACATACTCATACTGCCAAAGGATAAAGTAGCCCCTATTCCATCACATATTTAGTAGGCGTGGTGCCCAAATGCTTTTTGAATGTGGCAATAAACGAACTCACATTTTCATATCCTAAATCAAAAGCAATGTCCTTTACTGCTCTTCTTTCTCCAAGTAACTTTATTGCTTCAAGCAATTTTAAACGCATCTTCCATTCACCGAAACCCATACCCAATTCCTTAGTAAACAACCGTAAAAGCGTTCTGGAACTCATGCATGATAGCTCCGCATAATACTCAATAGTTTTCGTGCCGGAAACATCTTCCATCAGAGCATCTGTTACTCTTTTAACTCTTTCATCATGGCTTGTCGGAAGGAATGTAGGGCTGGGGGTTAAGCAGGAGATTTCATCCAACAGTACTTCAAAAATTCTAGCTTGTTGGGATGTCAATCGCTCAGGGTTCGAAAAGGAGGTGATTTTGGCTAGGAGGCTTTTTATAAAAACCGTTGTGTCAAAAGCAAAGCTGTCTTTGGGAAGATTGCACAATTTAGACTCATCAATAAATGCTGAAACAACTTTCACATTCCTTGGGAAATACACCTGATGCCACTCATTACCGGCTAACCACACACATTGGGATGGATTCACTATCCAAATATTTTTTCCGGTTACAACTTCCATTATCCCTCTATCGCATGATATGATTTGGGCCCGTGGATGAGAATGATAATCAGCACATTTTGCATTCCGGATAGTTTCAGAATAAGTGGTAACCGGGCGTAGCTCATTTTTCTCAAAACCGTAGTCAACCCTGATATTTGTCTTATAATCATTATTCATTGTCCTAATATAGTAACTCTGACATTACCCGACATACCGAACTTTGCACGTAAACAATAGAATATTTATGGAAAGCAAAAAGCACAACGAAAACATTATAAAGCAATTTTCCAAACAGGCAGTTGGGTACTCCTCAATAACTTCACACAGTGATGCTTTGGATAAATTGGTTCAGATGTCGGGAATAACCAAAGAAGACACGGTATTGGATATTGCATGCGGTTCAGGCATTGTATCCTGCGAATTTGCCAAACATGCCCGTTTTGTTACCGGTATTGACATCACCCAAGAAATGCTTGATCATGCGAGAAAATCACAACAAAAGGGGAACATCCAGAACATCTCCTGGGAGATTGGAGACGTTACAGATTTACCATATCCCGACAATCATTTTTCACTAGTGATATCAAGATTTGGGTTTCACCACTTTTTAGACCCACTTCAAGTTTTGAGCGAAATGACAAGAGTCTGTAAACCCAACGGACTGATTATGGTAGTGGATGTCTCGGTACCTGACGATAAAATCAACAAGTACAACGAGATGGAAAAACTTAGGGATTATTCCCATGTATCAGCAATTTCAAAGACCGGTTTTGCCAATATTTTCGAAAAGACGGGGTTAAAACATCCGGAAACCGATGAATATGTAATGCAGATTACCCTAAATGAACAACTCCAAGCTTCGTTTCCGACAAACCCCGATGAATTGAAAAACATGATTCTTCAGGATATAGGAGTTGATGATTTGGGAATAAACGCAACAAGGTTTGGTGAAGAAGTAGTACTTAACTACCCAATCCATATCTTTTCAGCCCGAAAATGGCAGACAGAAAAAATGGTATGAATTACAGGCTATTCCTATTAAAAACGGTGTTAGATAGCAAATCGGGTAAATCACTTTTTCTGATACACTCTCACATAATCTATCTGATACTGTTTTGGAAAAGGAGTCTGTTCTAGGCTTCCGCCATTTGATCCCAAGGCAAGGTTTAAGAGTAAGTAGTGTGGCTGATGAAATGGGTTGAATCCATCGGGATTGGTGGTCTGAGTCAGATCTACTTCATTCAGCAATTCCCCATCAAGGTAAATCTTGGTATAATCAGCCGTCCAGTCCATCTTCCAGATATGAAATTTTGACGGCCAATCAGCATCTTTAGCCAGAAGCTCAGCGAATGGGATCTTTGCCTCATCCCACCTAGCACGCTTTTGCTCATGTGCCCAAGCGGCATTTGCCAAAATTGTGGGTTTGCCGTCAACTTTATAAAACTCCATAATATCAATTTCCCCATTGGCAGGCCAGGGTTTTGACACACCCAGTGTCCAGATGGCGGGCCACATTCCGCTTGCTGTATCTATTTTTGCCCTTACTTCCACCACAGCGTACTGAAACTCTACTTTTCCCCGTGTATTGATACTGGACGAGGTATATTCGGCAAATTCCCGGTTTTTTCTCCAGTCATTAGAGGCAGGATCATAGGAAGGATTTTTGACCTTTTCCTTCCTCCCCTCGATCACCAAGTTACCTTCCGAAACAGTAGCATTTTCAAGTTGATACCACTGCATTTCATTGTTTCGCACAAACCCGGTTTCAGGAGACCAAAAGTCAGGATTGGGCATCCCCTCTGTGTCAAACTCATCAGCCCAAAGCAGGGTGTATCCCTTCAAATCGGGGGTTATAGCTTGCTCTTTTCTAAGTGAACCACAACTCCCCATTGCAAGAGACAGGAATAGGACGCAGCTAAAGGAAATTTTCATTGATAAAAAGATATTTTTAGACTAATTAAGTAAGTATGATTATCCGTTTTATTGGTTTGGCAGGCCACCAAGTAGGGGGTGCATTCAATCAAATAGGATAGTCTGGTCAAAATAACTGAGATCCCACTCGTCCATCCATTCCAGAACAGGGCGGCCATCTTTCATCTGTATGGGAAGCCATACATAGCGGCCATCTATTGCATTTTGGGGTCTCCAGCGGTCAGCCATAAAAATAAACGCATCCTTTTTCCCCTGAACAGGCACAATAAAGGTACTTTGGGAATCAAATGTGAGCTCAGCCCCCTCTCCCACGGCCGGATTTCCCAAAGCTGTCCATGGCCCAAACAAGTCGTCTGCCACAAAGGACCGGGCGGCATTAGGATCCCATCCCGTACATCCGGAGGTAATGAGGTAATATTTCCCATCCTGCTTGAACACTGCCGGGGCTTCATTGTGGCCTGCAGGTTCGATCACCGCCCATTTATCCGTAAAAGCAAGATAGTCGTCCGTCAGCTCTGCAATATGTAAGGTCAGGTTTTCCTCAGAAGAAAAAATATGGTAGGCTTTCCCATCATCGTCTACATATAAAGTCATATCCCTTGCCATCTGGCCAGATTCAAAATCACGTCTGATAAACAACCCTTCCGCTACCTCTTTTTTCCACTCTTCTGACCATCCCTTGAGTTCGTTTTCAGTAATCGTTTTTTCCTTCCAGGAGCTTTCGAAATTAACCGGCCAAGTTTTGGGATTTGGGCGAAGGGACTTTTGGAAAACGTATGGCCCTGTTGGCGTATCACTCACCGCCAATGCCGTCCGTGCAGCATCATATCCCTGAGACTTGAGCTCTAGGTGAAACCACATGACAAACTTCCCTGTCTTCTCATTGTAGATCACCTTGGGACGTTCTATCACGCTGCCTTTTTCGATATCAGAGCTGCTCCCTTCTGCATCCACCGCCAGTGCCACACCTTCATTTTTCCAATTGACCAGATCGGTGGAAGAATAGCAGCCTACCCCCACCATGGCCCTGTTTCCCATCCGGCCTTCTGTCTTATGCTCACCAAACCAATAATAGACTCCCTCATGAAAAAGAATGCCTCCACCATGGGCATTGATATGTATTCCATCCGTATCCGGCCAGAGTTCTCCAGGTCGAATAACCTCTTGTTCATATGAAGTTGATTGAGCCGGAGCAAAGTGACATACACTTCCGAATAGTAAAATAAAACTAAAAAGAGTTTTCATTGTGAGTATTGAAACGTTTATAAAATGACAGTATTCTACCAGTTAGGATTTTGTTGTAGTTTACCGCCTGCCTTATTGATTTCTACTGCAGGAATAGGATAGAGATACATTTGCTCCAAGAATATACGCTTTTCAGCATCTTGGTAAGAAAAGGTAAAGGTTTCGTCCGCATTTTTTTCGATTACAGCTATCCTCAACGGCTTTGATAAAACTTCCATGGCATCCTTCCACCGTCTTAGATCCCAGAATCTATGCTCCTCAAAGGCAAGCTCCACACGCCGTTCATTTTTGATTTTGGCCCTGAATTCTTCTCTGGAAGCTATTTCTACATCCGGCATGGATACGCCAGGTCTGTTCCGCACCCTATTGAGCGCTTCCCTAGCGGAAATCGGGGTTCCTTCTGCCACAGCATCTGGACCATAAGCCTCGTTCATTGCTTCGGCATAGTTTAGCAATACTTCAGCATAACGGAAGTAAATCCATGTATGGATGCTGGTTCTATTTTGAAGTAGATCCAAGCCCTCGTCAGAGAATTTCTTTAGGTAATAGCCTGTTTTGGTAGCCCCTGCAGTGCCATTGCCATCCAATCCACCTGCAAAGGTCTCGACTTTTCTTCCCTTGTAATCCGAGTCGTTGACAATAATGCTCATCTGCAATCTCGGGTCCCGGTTAGCATAAGGATTTTGGGGATCATACTCCTCATCTTCCCCTATCGGCAAGCCATTCGCTGTTTCATATGCATCCACCAGATTCTGGCTAGGATTGGCACCTCCCACTGCTCCGGTAAAGCCGATGGGAAAGTTACTTCTTTCCAATTCATTGGTGGCGCCATAGCTTCTTCCGAAGATGATCTCACTATTGGTGATAAACCGGAATAGATTTCGGTAATCGTCGACCAAATTATACTGATTCATCCCAATGACTTCGTAAGCCGCTTCCGCTGCCCTTGTCCATTTGGAAAGGTCATGTGCAGGGTTGTGCAGGGGGCTCGCAGCATACAGCAATACCCTGGATTTCAATGCCAAAGCGGCACCTTGGGTAGCCCTACCGATCAACCGGTCTCCGTCAAAACCCGACCAAGTACTTCTCAGATCCGGCATCGCCAGCTCAAGTTCAGCCTCTATGTAGGCAACAACTTCATTAAATGAATTTCTGGTATAGTCAAACGCACTTCCTTCATCCAAAACCTCTGTGATAATAGGTACTCCTCCGTATCTCTTCAGCAATTCAAAGTAGAAAAAAGCCCGGAGAAAACGGGTTTCAGCCCTAAGCCACATCAAGTCGTTGCTCTGCGTCTGATAAGACTGCTTTCCCTGCTCTGTCACGGTATCCTGTACGATGATAGCACGATAATCTGTGGAGTTTTCCAAAAACAAATTTGCCTTTCTAACTCCGGCATAAAGCGCTGTCCATTGGTCATCAGGATTAGAAAATGCACCCCAATTGCCGTTTCCCAGCTTCTGAATGCTATTGTCCCTGCCCGAATGGGCAGCATCATCCGTAGCAGCAGCCAACATACCTCCACTGAATCTATCAAAGCCCTGAGGTAGATTACTGTAAATCCCAATGCCGAAATTCCGCATGGTAGTATAGGAGGAAAACACTTGTTCCTCTGTATAATTGGTATCCATCCTCCTGTCCAAAAATTCATCCACACAGGAAGAAAAAAGGATTATCGCGCCGATAAACAATATGATATGTTTTTTCATTTTTCCCTTTATTAAAATTGTACGCTAATTCCCAAATTCAGTGATTTCAATGGAGGGTACCCGCCATAGGCTTCCGGGTCTACCATATCCATTTTATCCCAAGTGAGCAGATTAACTGCGTTTACAAATACCCGTAGGTTATCAACCTTGATCTGATGTGCCCATACTTCAGGAATGGCATATCCCAATTCTATGTTTCGCAAGCGAAGCAAATTCCCTGATTTCATCCAGAAAGTGGATGGTCTATAATTATTTTCATTGGCCAGGGTCGTCAATCTCGGAAAGGTCGCGTTCTCCTGATTTTCCGGAGTCCATCTGTTGAGTGCATTGCTACTTAGATTCGCATCGTTTTGCAGTCCCCAAAAATATGTTCCGTTTAAGTTTATAGATCTATTGGTAAGCCCATAGAAGAGCAGCTCCAAATCGAATCCTTTATACTGTGCTCCCACATTGAACGTATAGATAAACTCCGGTAGCCAGGTCTTTCCTATGGCTATCTCATCGTTTTGATCGATCCGTCCATCTCCATTTTGGTCGATGTATTTGATGTCTCCCGGCTTTACGGCAGCAAATGATGACACCAGAACACCCTGCTTCAACTCACCGTTTGCCTCAAAATCATCTGGGGAATAAAATCCATCCGCTTCCCAGCCAAAATGCTGACCAATCGCATGTCCTGTTCTGTACATGTAGGATTCAGGATGGGCAATCTCTCCCATCTCTATGATTTTGTTTTTGGCAAAAAAGCCGCTTGCTCCCACGAAATAATTGAATGAACCGATATGGTCTGTGTAGCGTAAGTCCAACTCAAAACCTCTGTTGTTCACTTTACCGATATTCTCATAGGGAGGCAGTACTCCGATATAACCCGGGAAAATATTGCCTGTGTTCACCGGCATATTTGAGCGTCTGTTGTAGAATAAATCCATTACTACAGCGAGTTTATTATAGAGCGTGGCTTCGAAACCTACGTTAAACTTCAGGTCTTTTTCCCACGAGATCTCCGAATTTCCAAGCTGCCCATAGTTGATGATCCCGTTGGAAACATTGTCCAACCCCAAACGATACTCACCGGAATAATAGAAATCCTGAGTGTAGGCAAATCTACTTCCACCAAATCTGTCGTTGCCCAAAATCCCTGCCGATGCACGGGCTTTGAGGAAGTTCACTACGCTGCTGCCTTTCAAAAACTCTTCGTTAGAGACTATCCAAGCACCCGATAGCGATGGAAAAAAACCAAAGCGGTGGCCTTCCGGAAATCTCTCCGAACCACTGTAAGCAAATCCCAGCTCAGCAAAGAAGCGGGATTGATAATTATAGGTAAATCTTCCCATCAGGCTTTGATTGGCATATGGAACATTGTTTCCGGAAACACTCAACACATCCTGATGATACATTAGCATACCTGTCAACCCATGGTGACCTAATTGCTTCTCATAGTCCAATGCCGCCTGGATATTTACCCGGTTCCATTGATCATTTCCCCACTCCTGTACGCTGAATCCCGTGTCGAGACCTCGCGGGTAATAAAGATACGGTTCCTCGCTACCTGAATCTCCTGCACCTATTTCGTAAAAAGCCAGTGAACGTGTTCTGTTGTAATTGCCCCTGTGCCAGTTGTTGATTCCTATAGCCTGAGAAAAACGCAGCCCGGGGATCAAGTCTCCCAGATCTTCCGAAAGCCTGAGATTCGTCATGATATTCCGATCATGGGAGGATGTATAGCCGCGTCCCAATACAGAAGCTACAGGATTATTGGGATATCTGGATGTCCCTCCCCAAGATCCGTCCGGATTGGTTACAGGAAAAGCATTGGAAGGGTATCTGGCCATATTTTCCCAAAGACCAAAGCCATTGACATTAGGAAAAAACCTATTTTCTATTCTTCCTCCAAAATCAAGGGATGCGGTAACTTTCGAAGAAATGGCCACATCGATATTAGAACGAAAATTCACCCTTCTGAAATCTGCATTGGAATTTTCTTTCCTTTTGGGATCAGTGTTTGCGTAAAGTCCCTGATTCTGCATGTATCCCAGTAAGATGAAATAACGTGTGGTCTCTCCTCCTCCTGAAAAAGTCAGATTAATATCACTAATGGGTGCATTGTCTCCCAATACTTCGTTGTACCAGTTGACATCAGGAAAGAGAAATGGATCATTTCCGCTACGGTAATTTTCTAAATCCGATGGGGAATAGCGTACAGGCAGTCCATCATTTGCCAGCGCTTCGTTGTAGAGAACACCATAGTCATAGGAATTCACAAAATCAGGCAGTCGTGTCGGCTTCTGAAATCCTGTTCTGGCAGTAAATCGAATCTGGGTCTTACCGTCAAATCCCCGCTTAGTAGTCACTAATAAAACTCCGTTTGCACCTCTGGTTCCGTAAAGTGCCAAGGCAGCAGCATCTTTCAAGACGGATACACTTTCGATTTCCTCCACAGACAGGTTGTCAAAAGAAGCTTCGAAACCATCCACTATCACCAGAAAGCCTGCATGGTTAAATGTACCCAGCCCACGGATAAGCATGCTTGGCTCATCAAACCCCGGCTCTCCTGAGCCACTCATCACAGTCAGTCCGGGTAATCTGCCGAAGAGAGTATTACTCAGCGTAGGTGTTAACGTTTTTGCCATAGCATCCCCTCCGATGGTCGAGATAGCTCCAGTGACAGCTTGTTTAGTCTGTCTTCCATAGGCTACATTCATCAGCTCCTTTTCGGTGATCTGATCCGTAGTTGCACTATCCTGTTTGGTAGCTTTGTCCACCGCGATTCCGGGAATGAGGGATTGAGCCTGCACCATCTGGGCAGTACAGAAAATCCCAAGCGTGTAAAGAGTCAGATGCGCCAGTATACGGGGTATCTTATTCGTGTATTTTATAGATAGTATCATTTGAAGCAATTTTAAGTACAGTACATGAGTATTACAGTAGTCGTCTTCTGATTCAGAAGCAGTTTACCAGCCCGGATTTTGAATGAGGTATCCCTTGTCTATTTCCCCTTGGGGAAGTGGGTACAGGTACATTTTTTCTTCCCATACCCGTGTCTCAAAAGGTTCCTTTCTATAGACATACTCCTCATCACTGAGCTGATAGATATTCAGTCCCCACATTTCCCCTTTCATGACCCCTTCTTCTCCTGCAATCATCCATCTTCTGACATCAAAAAACCTATGCTCCTCAAATGCCAATTCCACAGCCCTTTCCCTACGAATAGCTTCTCTGAGTTTTTCTTGGGTATTGTACCTGGAATCATTGACTGAGACGGGATCCAGTCCTCCTCTCTCGCGAATACTGTTCAATGCGGCAAAGGCATCTGCATCCAGCGGGGAAGCTTCATTGAGTGCCTCCGCATAGTTGAGGTAAAACTCAGCCAACCGGAATATTATCCAGTTAAACTGACCGCCTCCCCAGTTGGCTCTTCCAAGAAATTTTCTCATATACCCCACTCCATTGACAGGTGCCCCATCAGACCAGGATCCATTGCTGTTTTTGTAAAAGTTTCTGACGCCTATTTCATCATTCCATTTTGATCCTGAATAGAAAATAGAGTATTGAAATCTAGGCTCCATCGCCTGCATTTTTTCGAGAAACTCACTTCTTGGCCCTTCCTCCGGCCATTCTTGATCAGCCCCATCGGATGTATGGTACATCTGTGCATGCTGATAAGTCACACCATGCCCATACCATCCGCCATAAATACCTCTAGGCATCACAAACTGCTGAAACATAGGATTATAAGCACCCCACCAGCCATTTGACTGGTTATACAGCAACATCTCAGAACTTCCTTGGGCTTCCACAGCGGTCTGATAGTTTACTGCCGGATCATCTGAGGAATTCACCAGACTGACACCTGAAGTTGCTGCCCAGTCAAGAACTGCTTTACTTGCATCGGCCGCAGCCATCCATCTTCCTTCTTCGTAATTGCCATATCCTGTCAATTCCGGATTACTTGGCAAATAAGGAGTAGTCGTATTGTGCAGTGGGCTTGCAGCATAAAGCAATACTCTGGCTTTCAATGCCAAAGCAACCCCCTTTGTGATCCTACCATTGAAACTGGATGGATAAGTATCCGGCAACACAGCCGCTGCTGCATCACAGGACTGGACGATAAAGTCCACACATTCCTGATAAGTGTTTCTTGGAAGCATGAGCTCTCCTGCGACAGTTAATACCTCATCAACAATCGGAATCGCCCCATAGCGCTTCATCAATTCATGGTATTGCAAACCTCTCAAAACCATTGCTTCTGCTTTCATTTGTTCCTTTTCAGTCTGTGGGATATCAGGTACCATTTCAATGTTTTCCAGGAAGATATTCGCATTGCGAATTCCCTTATAATGCGAGCCGAAGTCATCTTCTCTATTGCCCGTAGGTCCCCAAACACCTGTATTATGGTCATTGGATGAAGGCCAAGTATCGTATACATCTCCTTCATCGCTGGCTGCCATCACCATGGAAGCATACATGCCATTATGTGACCCCCAGTCTATGGGAAATCCCAGCGGCATACTCGTCCGGTAACTTTCCCAGAGAAAAGATTCGGCAGTTGCTCTTTCGGAGAAAATATCCTCAATGGTCACGTCATTACTTTCCGGTTTACCCAGAAATTCATTGTCACAGGATGATAAGAGGATAGCTATACCCAACATTACACCTGTCAGGGATTGATATGATAGTCTCATGATTTTTTTGATTTTGGGTTTAAAACTGGACGTTTACACCTACATTATACACCCGCATCTGTGGGTAAAAAGCTCCCCTTCCCGTGGGAGACTCAGGATCTAAATTCTCCATTTGACTCCACGTAAGCAGGTTGTTTCCATTGACAAATACACGAAGGCTGCTTACCCCAATCCTACTGAGAATTACCGGCTGAAATCGATAAGCCACTTCCACATTCTTCAATCGGATATAGCTCACATCCTGAAGCCAGAAGTCTGACGGTCGGTAATTATGCTTCCCGGAAGTAGGTGAAAGCTCTACTCTCGGATAAGTAATGGGCAGCCCCGCCTCGTATCGCTCGGGAGTCCATCTTTCCAGATGGCTTGTAGTTGCATTTCTCCAATCCGTATCAAATGCCCATGCTCCCATCTCGCCGATGTAGGTGGATACTTTGTCAGCTCCCTGAAACAGGATGGAAAAATCGAAGCCTTTGTAGTCGCCCCCGAAAGAAAGGCCGTACACTACCTGGGGAAATTTAGAATAGCCTATAGGCACCTCATCATTTTGATCGATCACTCCATCGCCATTCTGATCCACATACCGTATATCTCCCGGCTGGAGCTGTGAGGCAAATGCTGAAGAAGGGGCTTCGGCAAGCTCAGCAGCTGTGTTGTAAAACCCATCGCTGACCAATCCCCAAAACTGGTCTACCGGGTGACCGGTGCGCTGCAGCCATGGGTAAGCCCTAATGGGCTCATCCATGTAATCGATGTTGTTTTTGGCAAAAGAGTAATTGGTTTTTGCCCAGTAGTTAAACTCACCGATATTACCATTATAGTTAAGTTCTAGCTCGAAGCCGTGATTACGGACTTTACCAATATTAACAGGAGGCAAGTCAGCCTGCACCAATGCCGGAATTGTCCCCAAATACCAAAGAATATTATCTCTATTCTCATTGAAATAATCCACGTTGAATCTCAGCTTATCACCAAAAAAACCGGTTTCAAAACCAATGTTAAATTTCTTCGCACGCTCCCATGTCACATCCGGGTTTCCCACCCTTCCTTCTTGAGCTCCGTTGTACCATTGGTAATTGGTGCCGTAGTTCCCGAAATTATATCCACCACTGTTAGGATAGAATACTGACGGCAAATACAGGAACCTGGCATCTCCGATTTTGTCATTACCCACTTCACCGTATGATCCCCTGATTTTCATAAAAGAAAGAACATCACCCTTTGGCATAAATTGCTCTTCAGTCAAAATCCAACCAAGAGAAAACGATGGAAAAAATCCGTACCGTTTTCCTTCAGGAAAGTTTTCAGATCCATTGTATCCCATATTTACCTCCGTGAGATACTTCTCCCTGTAATTGTAAGTAACCCTACCTACAAACCCCTGATAACCACGGGGAACATTATACTCCTGACCCGGAGCAGTATATCTCTCCTGCATATAAAGCGCCATACCGGTCACATTATGAACCCCAAAAGATCTGGAGTAATCGATTGCGCTTTCCAGATAAACTTTACGGTTTCTTTCAAAGCTCTCTCCAAATGAAAATGGTGCATCCAAACCTTCTCTGATAAATACAGGCGCCGTAGGGTCATTGGGGTCTTTAACTATACGATAGGTTTCATTCTGCTTGTTTCTGGATACCGCATGCTGGTAATAATTATCATAGGCCACCATACCCCTCACACTCAATCCTTCAGTCACAAAATCCAGTTTATGCTTCAGCGCGACATTGGAATTAAGGGTACTGTTGAAGTTTCTCTGGTAGCCATTGTTCACTATTGCACTGAGTGGGTTGCCTGAGCTGGATGGCAATCCCTCTACTCCTGAAATCAACCTCCCATCGATCACCCCCGGATTCATAAGTGGATTGGAATTCAGTATTCTGAAAAATATCTCGCCGGCACCAAATCCAGGGTAGTTGGAATCGGCAAATTGTGCCCCCACCTTCACTGAAGCTGAAAAGTTCTTATTAAAGTCAATGTCAAAATTTGAGCGTAGATTGTACCGCTCGTATTTTGGATTGGCAGAGTAATCATTTGTAAATTCTTCTACGTCATATGCTCCATTCTGACCAAAATACCCCAACGAAATAAAATAGCGTGTATTTTCCGCTCCTCCGCTGATATTGAAATTGTGCTGCTGCTGACTGGAATAGTCTTTCAGCACTAAATCAAACCAGTCCACATCCGGATGGAAATATGGGTCTAAGCCATTTCTGTACAACTCCAGTGATTCATCAGAAAAATAAGGAGTTTGACCGGAATTGATGCTGGCCTCATTGTGTAGAGAAGCATACTCATAGCTATTCAGCATCTTCGGCAGCCTATTGGGACTTTGGACACCATAATTTGCTGTGTAACTAATTGTCGGCTTTCCTTTAGCCCCCGTTTTGGTAGTAATGAGGATTACCCCATTGGCACCACGAACACCAAAGACCGCTGTGGCCGATGCATCCTTCAATATGCTTAGTGTCTCTATTTCATTGGGATCTATGAGATTGATGCTTGAGCGCTGCACACCGTCTACCAAGATCAAAGGATCCGACTCTGAACCCGTATTCAGGGTAGCAATACCTCTGATTTTCAAACTAGACTGGTCAAATCCAGGCTCTCCACTCGATTGCACAGCTATCAACCCCGGCAACCTACCCACCAATGAGTTACTGATATTGGCCACAGGAGACTGGATCAGGTCTTTCCCTCCTACACTGGAAACAGCGCCGGTCATGGTCGCTTTCTTCTGCTCTCCAAAGCCAACTACAACAAATTCATCTAACGATTGTGTATCCGTTACTAAGTTTATATCTATGATACTTCTGTTGCTGGCAGCTACTTCTACAGAAACAAAACCTATAAATGAGAACACAAGTGTGGCATCATCCGAAGGGACATTGATAGCATAGTTCCCTTCCAGATCCGTCACAGTTCCATTACCTGTTCCTTTGACCATGACATTGACTCCCGGAAGAGTCATACCGTCTTCTCCGGATTTAACCGTCCCCTTGATCATGAAGCCTTGGCTTGATTGAGTCTGGGCAAATCCTTGGGAGAAAAAAATCCAAAGAGTGAGTGTGAGCCACCACTTCCCTAAATTGTGTAAAGATTTTTTCACTTAATGACTATTTTGGCTTGTTGAAAATTTATTTAAATCACTTCTTCTCATTTTTATCAATGAAGATTGGTGAAGCCAAATAAGTCACTAGAACGGGTATATGAGCGGGGCAAACTCATACAATGGGAGGGGTAAATTCATTTTGGGGTAATAAAACAATAACCTTGAGGCAATAAAAAATATAATCCTCCTTTAAAGATCGTATTTAAAACTTCCTGCGGGAAACAATATATATAACCAAAGATTTTAGGTGTACCTAATAAGATAATTTCATTACCCGTTAATTTGGAAAAGTGTCCAGCGGCATTTCTTTTGAAGCTGCAGAAATACCTTAACCCGATAGCTATCGGATCATAGTTGACCGGTGCGGGAGTTGAGGATATACAGAGGGACTGTTATTGTCTGTGTATTGATTGGAAAACAGTATTTTTCACCTATTGTAAATAGGTTCGGCTATTTGTCCATCAATCCATTCAGGTTGTAATTTTTCTCCTGAAAAGCGTCTTTGTATTTCTTCTGAAAATCTGAGGGATTCATCCGGAACATGATTTGAAACTGTTTTCTGAAATATTTCAGATCATTGAAGCCAGTGAAAAAAGCAGCCTCATTCACCTGCATATCTGAGGTAATCAATAAGGTGGCTACTTTTCTCAGTCTTATAAAACGGATCATCTCATTTACCGATTTGCCTGTCAGGTGCTTAATTTTCTTATACAATAAGGAGTGACTCATCGCCATCTCCTCTGCCAAGGATTTAATTGTAAATGAATCATCATTGAGATGCTCTTCGATCAACAACTCCAGCTGCTCAAGAAAAATCTTATCCTCCTCGGAGAATTTAAAATCAGAAACCTTTTGTGTCACCCCATCCATCAGATGATTCTGTAGTTTCTTTTGCTGCTTCAGAATACCTTTTACCCTTGCTATTAGATACCCTTTATCGAAGGGCTTGGTGATGTAGTCATCTGCCCCCACCTCGATACCCATCAGTTTAACCTCCTCGGAATTTGTCCCTGTAAGAAGAATCACAGGAATATGTTGATAGCTCGGGCTGTCTTTTAAATAGTTGCATAAATCCACTCCGGACTCACCCTGCATGACTACATCCGAAATAATCAGGTCAGGCAAGTGTGACTTTAAATGTACGCGGGCCTCTTCAGCACTGCCAGCTTCCGCTATTTTATAGTGATCTTTTAAAATTCCGCTTAGGTATTGCCTGATTTGCAAATTGTCATCAACTATTAATATACTTTTCATCTCATCAAGCAGCGTAGCCTGAATATCAATTTCTTTGTTTGGGCTATTCTTGGATACCGAAAGTTCCTGTTCGCCCAGCAGTTCTTCCAGAAACATGGAACGCTCATTAAAATCCTCATGAAGTAAAAATTGTTGAAGATGGGCTCTTCCCTTCAGCAGCCTCACCTCAAAAATCGTCCCACCTAAGGACCCAGCAGAGGCCGTGACCAGACCACTATGCGATTGTATAAATTGCTTTACTAAATACAACCCTATCCCAAATCCGTTTTTTTGGTTGTTTCTATTGTTTTGGGATTGATAGAATAAATCGAACACCTTATCCAACTCATTTCCCTCTATCCCTCTACCATTGTCTTCTACGGTGAAGCAGACCTCGTCTCCATTATCCGAAAACAGTCTCACTACCACTTTACCGTCCAATTCATTGGTGAATTTCAGTGCATTTGAAATAAGGTTGAAAAGGGAAATCTCTATTTTTTCACGATCGGCATAGATGAAAGCCTCCTCCATTGTGACATCTAATCGATAAGAAATATTCTTAGTTTCGGCATGGTGTACAAAGCAGGCAAAGACTTCTTTCACGACAGAAACCAAGTCTATCTTGACGATTTTAAGTTCTCCTATTTCGCTTTCTGTCTTTCTGAACAGCAGCAGCTGGTCCACCAAACTGAGTAATCTCCTTGAATTTCTATAGACCACTTCAAGTTCACCGTTCCCCAAAGCCTTTCCATAAATAGCATCTTTCAAGGGATTGATGATCAATGTGAGAGGTGATCTGAATTCATGGGAGATATTTGTAAAGAAGGTAAGTTTTTTCTCATTCAGTTCTTTTTCCTTTTGGGCCATGTCTTTGGACAGCCAGATTTCATAATCCAAGCGTGCCTGTCTCCTTTGGTGTCTTATCACAGCATAGATGATCATCCCCAGTCCCAGCAAATAAAGAAAGTAGGCAAGAGCTGTTCTGTACCAGGGTGGTGAAATAATAATGGGGAGCGAAATGACATCGGTATTCCACACTCCGTCTGAATTAGTGGATTTGATATGGAGCGTGTAGGTACCATCCTGCAATTTGGAATAATTTGCCACACGAGAATTCCCTACGTATTGCCACTCTCTATCCCATCCTTCCAGAAAATATGCATATGAAATCTTGTCAGGCAACGAATATTCTAAGGCAGCAAAATCAAACGTAAGCATGGATTTATCATATGGAAGTTCAAGTACATCCAATGAAAATGCCGTTTTTCCGGTCTTTTCAATCGCTTCATTATTTATTTTGATTCCTGTGATCAACAATTCCGGAAAAGATGTGGAAGTCCGGACAATGGCAGGATTGATAATATTAAATCCCCGGATTCCACCAAAGAGCAACTCTCCGCCGGGAAGCTTGAGCGCTGCATTATAATTAAACTGGTTGCTCTGCAACCCATCCGAATCATAATAATTCGTGAAAATTTTAGTACGGTAATCAAAGCGGGAAATTCCGTTGTATGTACTAAGCCAATACTCCTCCTCCTTCCCCCTCAGAATATTCAGCACCGAATTGTTCGGTAATCCCTGCCGCTCTGAAAAAGAACTGAAAGTTCCCTTTGAAGGATTAAATTCCAACAAACCGCCACTTTCAGTGCCGATAAGCATGTGATCGTTGGAGGCTGATACAATTGATCTGACAGGATAGCCTATTTCAAATTCTTCATGCCGGTAAGTTTCCAAATCCAATTTAATCAAGCGCTCAAATGTACCTACCCAAATATTTCCAAAAAGGTCCTCAGCCATTGACAGAATGCCGTTGACTTTGGCATCAATGAATTCAAACCCGTCCCTCTGAGGATGATAGCGGTACAAGCCTTCACCATCTGAAGTTGCTGCCCAAACACGCTGGTAAGAATCACGAAACAATACCCAGATATTTTGCTGTAGAGTGGGAAGGCCTTTATGATAAAGTGGGTATTTCTTAAATGTTTTTGTTTTTTCGTCAAACTTGCTGAGTCCTCCTCCATATGTCCCCACCCAAACCCCATCGTCTGCCTTGAGAATGGAAGTCACAAAATCACTTTGCAAGGATTGTGGATCACCTGTATAGGTATAATTAGTAAAAGAATTGGCAGCTCTATCCCAAAGGCTCAAGCCTCCCCCATCCGTACCGATCCAGATTTTATCATCAATATAATCGCAGAACGAAAGCACAAAATTGCTTACCAGACTATTTTCTCCGCGGGTTTTTCTGATAGTTTTAAATTGAACGTTTTCCTTTTCTACTACATTGACCCCTCCCCGTAATGTACCGATCCATTTTTCTCCTTTATTGTCCTGATAGAGTGCATACACTGAATTGCTCGTAATATTCAGCTCGTCAGGACCTTCTTTTAATGAAGAAAAATCCCCTGTTTTATTGTCATAGATAAAAACTCCACTTCCGTCTGTCGATGCCCAGATTTCATCTTCCTCTTTCAGGTACATCAGTCCGGTTACTTTATGCCCTGTCAACTCTCTGGAGAAGAAATTATGCGTATTACTCTTAGGTGAATACATCAGCAGGCCACTATCCATCCCCAGCCAAATCCTAGAATCTCTGTCTGCAATTATGCTGTTGGCGTTGTTGGAAACAGTAGATACAAATTCCAATTCGTCCGATTGCACGGCAAGCTTATATAGTCCATACCCTTGGACAAAAACCCAGAGATTTCCTTCTCTGTCAAAGTCAATACCCTGGGTATGATAATCCCATATCAATTGACTGCCTACCTTGATAGGTAGCTGTTTAAACAGTTTATGTTGATTCTTTTGTATCAAGAGCCCTTTTCCCGCTGTAGCGAGAAATAGACGATCTGCATCACCTTTTATCTGGTTAATATTAAAGTTGATTTTCACCCGTTCTCCACTTGAATTATCAACTAAATCCCTGCTTTCAAAGGCCCCTGATCGAAAGTTATAAACGCTCAGTCCTTTCTTGGTGCCTACCCATATTCCCGCATCGTTTTCATAAATACTAACAATCCGGTTGTTGACTAGTGTTGTAGTATCAGTGGGCTGGTTTCGATAGACAAAAAAATTATATCCGTCATATCTGTTTAATCCATCATAGGTACCTATCCATATAAAGCCCCTCTTATCTTGGTAGATACTGGTAACGGCGTTGTTTGACAATCCCATTTCTATACCTATATACCTTACCTTGAAGTCTTGATTCACTCTTGCCTCCACAACAGTGAAATTAGAAATTAGCAAGCAGATAGAAAGAAGAAAAGGACGCAAAATCATAGGTACAAGAACGTATAGAGACACTAAGATTTTCAAGTTGGCATAATATTGCCAAAAAACAAATCAGTCCTGATGAATTCCACCCTATCCTATCGGACTATAAATCATCCATAGGCATAGCAGCCGCAGATTCTGAAGGATCAGGTGCTGTACAAGGAATCCCTTATTCATCGCCGGACACATTTGTCCCAAAAGCATTCGGGACAGCCTGCCAACGTGCCCTAAACACTAAACCAAGGTACTAAATATGAGCTTTCTAGTTTGGGTAGTAAGACGGAACATCAGGTCGGCACTATGCCACCGTCCGTGTCATCACGGACGGCTACAACCGGAAATTCTACCGTTCGGGATGTATCTCCAGACTCTGTAAATACGAAGCAATGCCATAGGCATAGCAGATTAGTAACTTGTCCGCCGTGGCGGAGCACCGGGTTTCAACCCGGTGTTGAAAAAGTTCAATGACCGTTTTCCTCCTGCCCCGAAGCATCGTCTGGAAATGAGAGTCAGTGCAGGAGGTGGATAGGTATGTTGGTTATTTCTTATCTATCCTCAATTTCCGTATTGACCCGTATCGATAAAGTTAAGTCTTTTCTCTCCGTTCTTTTGCCTTGACGCAAAAGAACCCCGCCACGTCGGGCAGGCAAAAGGTCAAGTCGAAGCAAAGCTTCTCCCCGCAGACCAGCCGCCTGCCCCGCTGCTGCGACCACCTCCGCGCCTTCACACTAAGCCAAGGTGCTATATACGATCTCTCTAGTGTAGGTAGTAAGGCAGAAGGTCAGGTCGGCACTATGCCACCGTCCGTATCATCACGGATGGCTACAACCGGAAATTCTACCGTTCGGGATGTATCTCCAGACTCTGTAAATACGAAGCAATGCCATAGGCATAGCAGATTAGTAACTTGTCCGCCGTGGCGGAGCACCGGGTTTCAACCCGGTGTTGAAAAAGTTCAATGACCGTTTTCCTCCTGCCCCGAAGCATCGTCTGGAAATGAGAGTCAGTGCAGGAGGTGGAAAAAGGTGCATTGTATCTATTTTATCCATCCTCAATTTCCCTGTTGAACCGAATCGATATAGTTAAGTCTTTTCTCTTCTGTCCTTTTGGCTTGGCCCAAAAGGACCAAAAAGCCAAGTCGCAGCAAAGCTTCTCCCCGCAGACCAGCCGCCTGCCCCGTCCCGAAAGCATTCGGGACAGCCGCCCAGCGCGCCTTAAACACTAAACTAAGGTCCTAAATACGATCTCGCCAGTATAGGTAGTAGAGACAGAAGGTCAAGTAAGCACTATGCCGCAGCCGTATCATCACGGACTGTTTCAACCCGTCTGTGGCGACACGAACGGTGGCGGAATATTAATTCGGGACGGCAGTCATGGAACTTGAACCGGTAAAAATCTCTGTGTGGAAAAACTACGTGACTATTGTGTCATCTATGTGGTACAGATCAAAAAACCTTCGAGATCTCCCAGACCTCAAAGCTAGTCAATAATTTTCGATCTCTTTCAGGTAATATTCAATCTCCCCATTCCCCTTTTCCTCCCCGTCCAGCGGAACCAACTCCTTCACTTCTTTCCTGATCTTTTTGAAAACCGGTCCTTGGTCTCCTTTTCCAAAATATTTCCTATTTGGCGCTTCAGGTTCGGAACTATGTTTTCTACAACAGCCCAAACTGCCCACAAATCCACTCCGATATAATCATGGATCAGCTTATCCCTCATTCCTGCGATTTTTTTCCATTCGATTTCCAGGTATTTAACCCGAAAATCATTGTCCGGTTTTTTGGTAGCTTCTCCGATTATTTCAAAGTTTCTGATTACAGCGTCTTGGATCAGACTGTTTTGTAGAAAGCTTTCTTCATTGAGTTCTTTTTCATATTCTTCAATCTTTTGAATACAGGCACTAATATGTTCAAGGTAGATTACAGGATCTTTGATCATATAATTCTAATTAAATCTGATTCTATGTACGGCTTTAAGGACTTATTAACAGATCTTAATGAAATCAAATCCACCTTAATCCCTAAAAGTTCGGATAGCTCTTGTTCCATACCGATCAGTTCCAAAAGATCCACTTTCAGATCAAAGTCAATGAGAATATCAAGGTCGCTGCTTTCATTTTCTTCCCCACGTGCATAGGAACCAAAAATGCCAACTAAAGTCGGACGAATTCTTCGGGTTATCTGCCTAATAATCTTTTCTTGCTGTGGAGTAATCATGATATAAAGATAAACTTTTTCTTTTTATCGGTATGAAAGCATTTCCACCATACGCTTGGGGCTGGAGAATGCCCATTTCAGTGAAATTAATACTAAGCTTTTATGCTCCCTACGACGCATCGCCTTAATCTTCATTAGCCCTCAGACCAGCCGCACCCTTCCACCTGCGGCCAAGCTGTGCTGCGTCACCCCAACGCGCCCTAACAACAAGCAAATCTGCTGATGCGGTGTATGTCTGGATATAAGCATCCCTCCGTTTGTTCCCGTAGGTGCGGGGTCATGCCTGCCCCAGGCAGGCTCGATTTCATGAATCTTCATAAATTATGTCGAAAAACTGTTTTGGTTTTTACCCTTCCAGTTTTGGCAAAAAGGATAGGTCAACATGATATTTCTTTGGGTTGCTTGGCTCGATAAATACGCTGATGGACTTATCGACTATATAATCTGAAGGGTCAAACCACAGATTATTACTCTTAAAAACGTGTACTTTGGAAGTGCCCGGATTTTTCCACTGGCTAAGGATGTGGTAAGGATGTCTTCCATTAACCGTAAGCGAAGTATTGAGTACCACACTTTGAAAATCGGTTTGAATAAGTTTCCCTCTGCTTTTCAAGAGGCTTTCTTTGTCGCCTTTAAGTTTTTTGACCAGGATAATGCCTCCCCCTACAAGAAAAAAAACACTCCCTAAAATCCCCAAGACCAAAACCCCTCCCCAGAGCGGAAAAAAAGCTTCAATTTCCGCTTTTTGTGGATCATCGGGTGGGTATAAAACCGACACCTTTTCCTGTTCTGTGTAGGAAGGAGGATTACTGGAAGTAGAGGAATTGAAAACAACGGTATTCCCTTTTTCATCCGTAAATTCTACTGCGGGTTTGTACATCACAGACTCTCCTGAGCGGTCAGTCAGCAAGCGAATGACGGTACCCTCAGTTTTTGAGGCTTCCTTGATAAATTGGCTGGTGTTTTGGTAACTCACAAATGCCCCTACGAGCAAACCCAAGCCAATTAAAGCAAAAATATAGGATATGATTTTTATGATCTTCATAAGTAGTCTTTTATTATTTCCTAAATTCAATTACCTCATCGGCCCTATAAGGAAACACCTTACCGTCGCGATTATAGTATTTCCATTTACCTTTGTGTTTTGCCAGCAATGGGAATGTTAAAGCCACTTTGAAATCTTCAAAATACAGTGGCCAATCGGTTTTGATTTCTTCCAACTCCATTGGGACGACTATCTTGCCATTAGGATCTGCCAAGCCATAGACAACTTCTTTGTCTTCATTGCTCACGTAATAACTTCCTCCAGAATAATAGTCTTTACCATTGGCCAGCAAAATTCCGTTCCCGTTTTCAAAAGGATACACATTATTGTATTCGGGCTTGATGAGGATGTTTCCTTGATGATTTGCCAGGCCAATTTTGTACTGGTTTGTGGTTTGGTCCAGGCTAATTAACAGCAGATGTTCCTCATTAATATATTCAGTGATACTGTTGTGGTAGTCATACGTAAGAGGCACCGCGATGTGGCCAGTACTGTCCGCATAGCCATAATTGTATGAGCTGTAGAAACCATAGTCCTTGTTTTCCTTGCCTACTACCACAAAGCCGTTCTTAACTCCGAATGAAGCAATGTCATATTCAAAGGGAATAATTGCTTCCCCGTCAGAATTGATAAAACCGATTTTCGCCTTTTCGCCTATTTTCTTGTCTACCCGTGCCAAACCATTGAAAAATGAATGTAGTATTGGATACTCAAAATCTATGGGGTCATATCCATAGACATCGGCTTTTGTATATTTTTGTGGCAATACTTGGTGCTTTTCGGTTTGGTAAATCTGTACAGTAAGGCTGTCTTCGCTGACCAACAAAGCCCTCGGGTCGTCAGATTCCCAAACGAAGGGGTAGTCAATGGTTTTAATACGTTGGGTCTTGGATTCATAAACAGCATATTTTTCATCGTTGTCTTGAAGCAACCAAATCTCATCACTTAAAAAGGAGATCTTTCTGAATAGTGCCGGTACAACGATTTTTCCACTAAAATCAATGACTCCTTTTAAGGAAGCTTCTTCTACAAGCACCCATTTTTGGGCAGAAAACTCCCGAAAATATTCGTATTCCGGTGCAATCACTTCTTTTCCATCTGCCAAATCAAACAGCCCATTCTTTCCGTTATTACTCACTCTCAATAAATTAGGGTGATTATCTTTGTCAAAATGATAAAGATTTCCGTAAGTGGGCCGTAGTATTTCTTTTTCCAAATGAAAATCATACAATCCCACTTTTTCGTCTTGTTCTATTTCTACTAGATTCGGGAAGTTTTCACTGTCAAAAAATCTCCAGGCTGTGTATTGAACAGGCAGCACTTCCTTTCCATCAAAATCATACAGTCCTTTTTTATCGTCCAATTGAGCTTCGATCAAGCCATTATGGATTAGCTTATTGTCTTTGATATAATTGGACTTATCTATAAAATACAAATCGTGAAAAGCAGGTGGCACCATCACTTTGCTTTTGGTATTGTAAAAGCCGTGCAAATCGCCTTTTTTGGTCACAAAAAACAACAACTCATTGCCTTCTTGGTCATATTCATAAGAGGGATCGATGGCATCATAACTTTCTATAAAAAGCTTGTTGCCTTCCTCGTCATAGACATTAAATTTTTGATTTTCGGAAGCAATAATATAATTGCCGTGTATTTGAAAGGTGTAATAAGGACGCACATCAAACTGCAAAGGCAGCACCCAATACCCCGAAATATCCAGCAAACCTCCTTTTCCGTTTTTAACGACGGTTATCCAAGAGCCGTAATATTCGGTAGAACCATACATTCCGAAACTTCCCTTTCTGGTACCGGAGTTTCCAATGTCGTCATATTCAAACGGTAAAATCTCCTCCCCATTGGCATTTACCAAGCCGTATTTGCCATTCTTCTTCAAACTTAGCGCCCCATTATTGAGTAGTTCAAAATGCCCGTATTCATCTTCAACATATTCTTTTTTGGTGGGAATATTTACAATCAACCTTCCGCCGTTTTTTTGGAAAGACTGCACCCATTCATCACTGCGCATCCCCCAGTGGTGATGGTCGTATTCAAAAGGCACCAGCACTTTGTTGTCAAAAGAAACAATGCCCCATTTTCCGTTTTTTTTGGCATAGACATAGTCTGATTTTCTGCCACAACCGCCACAGTAATCAAACTCATCATACTCCATCGGAATGACTATCTCTTTGGTTTCCCTGTTATAAATGCCCCATTTATCGCCTTTTTTTACATCAAGATGTACACCGTCTAAAATGCCGTAGTCTTCAAATTGGGAAAATTGGGGAGGTTTTGGCGGAGGGGAAGTTTCTCCTTTTACGGGAACGGCTCTATAGGCCTCAAAAGCCTGATCATCATAATTATACTCAGGCTTGAGTATCCAACTACCATCCGGTGCCAGTATCCCCCATTTATTATCTTTTTCCCTAAATACACTAAAGAGTGTCTTTGGAGTTTTGTCGTCTCCAAATTTTAGTTCCCATTCATATTGCTCAATAGTATACCTGTTACCAAATTCATAAGTATGGTCATTCAATGAATATATATAATCAAAGGCATAGTTTCCTGTGGTATCGATATAAAAACTTTGCCCATCCTTTTCTACCCGGGCAAAACCATGTACAAAGGTTGAGATACCACTTACCTCTTCCTGCTGCCGGGCACAGGCAGCTAGTGACAACAAGAGAAAAGGCAGAAGTAATGTGATAAAAACTTTCAAACGATTTGGATCAGCCATAAAAAATATTTTAATGCTATGCGCTTCAAAAGTACAGCGTTTGGGCTATACTAGTAACCCCTTAAAACAGGGGTTTTTAGAAAAACCTGTCCGTTTGATAATGCGATGTGACCCCTCATTTTAGAGATATGAGACACACTAAGGCGGTTTCGTACATCAATCCAAACCATTTAAAAATTCATCCAGCAACTTTTTGTCCCCTTTGCTTAGTTCATCCTTTATGTTGTTGAAATACAATACTTCTTTTCGTATTTCATCTAAAGTAGCTTTAAATAAAACATCATATTCTGATAGTTCATAAAGGTACATATCACACAGCTGCCCTGCATAGTTTCTTGCGTGTGCCCGGAGTTCTGCATTCTTAAAATCCGGAAGAATAGTGTCCAGTTGCTGACAATAGGCCGGAATGCCTTTCCATAATGGGGATTCTTTATCCATGTAGCACTCCCCTGATTCGATGGCCAACGCATTACCCTCAGAAAGTGCTTTGTACTCCGACACATAGGGGTAAACATCGTTTTTCGATGTGCCATCCCAGGCATCAGCGGCAGCATATGCAGCATCTGCAGCATCTTCTATTGCTGAATACTCTGCGGCATACAGGCTGTCATATACAGCTTGTTCTCTTTCATAAACAGCATCAAGTGAGTCCCGTTTTGCCTGATAGCTAGCCAGTTGCTTTTCCAGATCTATCCGAATAGTGTGATCCACCGGTGTTATCTGTTTCAACACGATTTTTTCAACGGTAAAACCGGTCTCAGCGCTTGCCGGGCCTGCTGCTGCCAGAATAAGCCCTCTGACATTTGAGCCTTGTTGATTGGAAAACACAAAGCTGAGATTATCCACAGGATGATCTTCTGCAATGCACAGCTCCAAGCTCTCTTTATTGTCAATAACCACTGTAAAGTAACGGCCTGTATAACCGAGAATGGTTTCTTGAGTGCTGTTGATAGAGGGCTCTAGGGTAACCTCCTGCTCGTATATCTTGTTTGCGGCAGATCCCCAATATGTATCACTGATGACAAAATTGTACTCTAAGTCTGCCATGCCTACATTGATGGCCTGACTCCCTTTGATAATGGTAAAGCCCCCGGAAGGAGGAGTACTAATCAGGGAAAAATCGGTATGACTGCTTTTTTCAGGAATGTAATGAAGGATTTTGAATGGAGTCTCTCCACTACTATCCATTTCATATTCCAATTTATGCTTTAACTGATGTGTTTCCTGAGCAATGGCAGAAAGACTTGTGAAAAGCATTGTCAAATAAAACAAGGTGATTTTCATGTGTTTATGAATTAAGTTTTTTCTTTTAGAGAAATAGTAGAGTGAGTTTAAATGGATGACGCTTGAGTCAAGCCTGTCTGGCCACAAGTAGGCTAGATTTCTTTGTTCTTTTGGCTTGGCCCAAAAGAACCCCGCCGCGTCGGGCAGGCAAAAGGCCAAGACGCATCCTCCCCTGCACGCTGGCCCAAGCCTAAATTCTTTCACCGAAAGAATTTTTAACAGCTTGTCCGCACCCTCAGACCAGCCGCACCCTCGTGCTGCGTCACCCCAACGCGCCATAACAACAAGCAAATCTGCTGATGCGGTGTATGACTGGATATAATCATCCCCCTGTTTGTTCCCGTAGGTACGGGTCATGGGAATTTCATCTGTTTATAATTTGTTTTAAGAGGTCAGATAGCCTGTCCCGAACTTGATTCGGGAGAATCTCGCTCGGTGAACAATCATCCCTCTCCCGAAGCAAGTTCGGGACAAGTTGTGTGTCGTCTTCGACATGCTCGATTTCATGTGTTTATAATTTGAATGTAAAAATAGTTAGACTACAGGCATCGTGTAATCCCCGAAAACAGGGGTTTTATATTGGACCTCAAAGTGACTGATTTTTTCGTAATTTGAAGTGGTAGTAGATTTTCTAATGCCTAATTCGGGTTTAAGCACTGTTATTTCTTCACCTTCTTTTTTCTACCCCACCAAATAAGGAAACCTGTCACCGGCAAACTGGCAGAAACCAAGCTGGCTAAAAATGCCAGTACTTTGCCGGGAAAACCCAATATACTACCCAAATGAATATCGTAATTCAGAAAATTCATTTTCTCACCATTATTTTTATCATTCCACCCAATGGTTTTTAGTTGTTCCCCTGTGTACCGGTCAAAATAAATTGTGGTATCATCAAAGCGGGAGCTAAACTTAATATGTACCGCTTGTGCTGAAAGAGAATCCTTTGGAAGAGAAATCAAATACCTAACCGCATTTGGGTAAAGCTTTTGGGTTTGTTCAAACACTAGATCAACAGGTCTGTTGGAGGTGAAATTGGCAGTATCTGAGCTGATGATTTCTTCCACGGATTCAATGGTTCTTCCACCATTTGCTATCCATGAAACACTATTTTCGAACCAATCAAATGCCCATACAAGGCCTGTAAGTGAAATAATCAAGGCAAAAACCATCATATAATATCCAAGGATATTGTGCAAATCATAGTTTTTGCGTTTCCATTTGGTACCGGCTTTCCATCGAAACCAAAAACGTTGTTTGGCGGCACTCTTGTTTTTAGGCCACCAAAGCACAAGACCGGTAATCAGGGAAATAACAAAAACAATTGTAGCAATTCCTACAATAGGCTGTCCGATCTCGGTCTTCAATAGCAAGCTCCAATGAAACCACATCACTACCCGAAAAAACTCAAATTCACTATTCTTTATTTTGAGCACTTCTCCTGTATATGGATCGACAAAAGCATCCTGACGATCCTCTATCCCTTCCCAGTACCATAGTTTATTTTCCACGGGCTTGTCTGCAAAGGACCGAAACATATAAGAACGGTCTTTGGAGTTATAAACAACGATACTACTAACAGGAGCCTTGTTTCCAAGGGCGCTTTCTGCGGTTTTCAACAAATCACTTACAAGAAGGGGCTCTTTCTTTGTTTCCTGTACACGATAATGATCAGCATATATAATCGGCCTTAGCTCTTCCTCAAAAACATATAGACAACCAGTAACTCCCAATATAAAAACAACAAGTCCTGAAGCCAAGCCCAGCCAAAGGTGTGCTATCCGCAAATATTTTTTAAACATTATTTCTTACTAATGAGGAGTATAATCGTTCCTAATTAAAATCAAAGGCACTTCCGCCTGTCAGTGGAAGTGCCTTTGGAGATGACAGTTAAAATTTATAATTGACAGATAATCTCCAATTTGCTCCCGGCATGCTGATATAAGTATACTCTGTATCCCTACCGCTTATGCCTGAGTTGTGACGGACTGTTCCTATATAGTTGAATTCATCTGTGATGTTGTCCGCATTAAGTGCAAAACTTAGTTTCTTTACTTTGTAATAAAGAGCCGCATTCAGGCTTTTAAAATCATCCAGTTTGCCTTGTGGATCTGTGGGATTTACTTTTTGGGTAAACACATAGCGATCCTTATGGTATGATCCTCCTACACCAAATCCCAATCCATTTAACAAGCCATTTGCGACATTGTATTTGGCCCACAGATTTATAGTATGCAAAGCCCCCTGCTCTCGTGTTCCGACTATATTTTCGTCAGTATCTCTAGTAATTCTGGCGTCTATATAGGCATAGTTGGCCACTATATCCAGATGGTCGCTTATGGAGCCCAATACATCCAGTTCCACTCCCTTACTTTTTATTTGACCACGTTGGATTAGGAAATTGGGATTGTCGGGATCACCGGTCAGCGCATTGTTTTTGGTAATATCAAATACAGCTATCTGGGTAAATAGTTTCTTGTCGAACCACTCCCTTTTGGCACCAAACTCCAGGTTGTTGCCTCTTAAAGGTTCAAATCTGTTATTGTTGAAATCAGTGCCCGTCTGAGCTATGAAAGACTGGTCGTATAGAAAATATACCGAAGTGTTTTTAACCGGCTGAACCAATAAACCTACCCTTGGAGTGAAGGCATTATCTTCTAATATTCCTGCGGTTCTCCCGGTCTGAAAGTAGGTATATCTCCCTCCTAGTGTGAGTTGCAACCAATCGGTGAATTTGATATCGTCTTGGAAAGTAAACCCTTGCCAGGAAGTTCTGGATGGATTGTAATATAGAAAAGCCTCTTCATTCAATAGAGTATCAATGCCTATAGATAGTCCATAGCTTGGATTGTTCACGTCAATGGGCAGTACGTTGCTTGCTTGACCGTATTTGATTTTGGTTGAGACATCTCCCCCGTCAAAACCAATAAGCAATTTGTGTTTAACAGTGCCCGTAGTTACATCACCGTTAAAAAAAAGCTGTCCTGTAGTTGATTTATCAAGCCCTGCCTGATAACGGTAATTTCTGTTTAGCATTCCATTATCATCTATCCCAGGTGTATGGGTCGAAAACATCACAGTCCCCTCCCTATTGTAAAATGATGTACCTATCTGAGCTGTAATAATCCAATTATCAGACAGTTGATGCCTTAAATTTGCAAATCCGAAATTTGAATTAAACTTGTACGGATCCTGTAAAGGATCTTCGAGCATAAAACTTCTTCTTAGAAACTTCCCATTTTTGGTAGGTAAACTGTTAAATGAACCATTGACTACCGCATGGTCATAATTATACTCTAAAGTCAAGGATGTTTTTTCATCAAAATCATAACGGATCACAGGCGCGATCGAAAAGCGGTCATTGATACCGTAGTCCCAATGGCTTCCGGATTTCTGTCCCATTATATTCAGTCTGTAACTTAGTTTTTTCTCTTTTCCCAAAGTACTGCCTACATCTATCGCGTTTCTGAAAAGGCCATAACTACCCGTGGTAAATGTAATTCCCCCATGTGTTTTACCCAGTGGCTTTTTGGTCACCACATTATACATCCCTCCCGGCTCTCCCTGTGCCAGCATAAATCCCGCAGGGCCTTTTATAAACTCTACTCGCTCCACATAGCTCATATCCTCTTGCAGTGTAGTCGATCCGGGGCTCATCCCATTTCTAAGCCGGTTTCCGGATCTACTTCCCCGAATACTGAAATCTGTGTAAACACCAACATAGGGGAAGAGCGTAGTGACCCCGCTTACATTTCTTGCTACATCGGTAATCACGTAAATCTGTTGATCTTCCATTATTTTGCCGTCAATGGCAATGATACTCTGTGGCGTTTCTATAATGGGTGTTTGGATACGCAAAGACGGGGAGGGTTCAACTATCACATAACTATTTGCCTCTCTATCACCTGATACTTCCACACCCATCAGCTGCTTCACATCTTCGGTTAATCTAACTTCTGGTACATTGGCGATCTCATCTTTTTGAACAACTATCCCAAGCTCTTTTTTCTCGAAGCCTACCATTTGAAATGTAAAAACCCGGTAACCTTCCGGTATTCTGTCGATTACGAATTTTCCATTCGAATCGGTTACATTTCCAACTGTAGCGCCTTTCAGACTTACACTGACAAATTCTATTGGAACGCCATTTTCATCTTTGACTATCCCCGATACCGTACCAAATCCTAACTGCTTAAGAGCTACCTGACTGCCACTTACCGTAAATTTCAGTGCTGCCTTGGCAGTGATATCTGCCAGTAGGCGATCTACTGTAGTGTGGGTTTCGTCCAATGTGATCCGTTCATTGAGCGAAGTATATGTATCACTGTAAACAAAGCTCAGGTCTGTTTGCTCTTCGAGCTGATCAAGTATAGTTTTTATTGTCACTCTGCCAGACGAAATTCTGACTTTTTTTTGAATATCAGACTGGGCATAGACCGCTAGGGTTTGGCCAAACAGTAAGAGGAGAACACTATAAAATAATCTTGTTTTATTCGTAATTGAATAGAATAGTTGCATTTTTACAATAGGTTTTGATTTATTAATTGTTCCTCAATTGATTTAGTTAAAACGTGTATGCCGGGTGTGGTGAAGCGCATCCGGTTTTTCAATTCAATGGGTTTTGCCCTGAGTTGGCCCCCTTACTTTTTGCATGTTTTTCTTCTTTGGTGGATCAATAGACAAAAACGTGATCCTTATCTTTTCTGAACTTCAAATCCGTGCTGGCCTCGATCAGGCGTAATATTTTATCAAGAGGCTCCTTTTCAAACTTGGCCGAAAACGGAAGATCAATGTCTCTTTGTATCTCGAACCGAACGCCATACCGTTGCTCTAGCGATTCAAACACCTCAGACATAGGTGTAGCGACAAACCATAGAATACCCTTAGTCCAAGCACTGACCCTCTCTGTATTTACATCATGCAGCAACTGAACATCTCCTGTTTTTCTACGGTAGACAACCTGTTGTCCCGGAGACAGGATGTGATCCTCCCCTTTCACAGAAAATTTTATTGCCCCCTCAATGAGCGTGACCACTATCTCCTGAGTTTGGGGATTGTTATCAATATTGAATTTCGTGCCCAGTACAGTGATATCTACCTCATCTGTGTGAACTATAAAGGGATGCTTGGGATCTCGTGTTATCTGAAAAAACGCCTCCCCTTCCAATAAACTGACTTCCCTGTTTTTGCTGCCAATACCGGAGGAATATTGCAAATGGGAGCCTGAATTGAGCTGTATGGTACTGTGGTCTTTCAGGGTAAGAAGACCTTGCTCACCCTGCCCGTAAGCGATAGACTTCTGCACAGCAAAAGGATTTGATATGCCTTGACCGTTCAAGATCACAAAACCGACGGCCATCAGAATGCTGATAACTGCAGCATAGCGAACAATTGTTTTATAAAGAGGAATGACAGCGGTGTCTTTTTGGGGGAAGCGTGAAGAAAGACGCAACCATATTTTTGATTTGGCTCCGGAAAATTCTTCCCTGTATTGAACTCCTTCCTCACTGTCAGAATTGAGCAGCCAGGCTTCCACTGCCTCTACTTCTTCATCGGTACAGTGTCCCTCACTGTATCTTTTTAGTAGTTCCTCCGTGATTTGCATAGGTTGATAGTTTGTCCGTTCTACTATCTAAATCGTATAAGTCGGGAACAACCCTAGGCAGGTGGAGAAAAATAATAATGTTTTGTGATTATCCACAATGAGGCCAGGCTCCTTAGTGCCTTGGCTTATTTGGCAGGAAGACGGGAGACCGAAGTAGCCTTGACCTTACCTGATTTTTCCGAATAGTATGACACCTTTCTTCCGTTACTGGTAGAAAAGCGGATAATCATATAATGTTTTTTAAATCGCCGGCTTGCAAGAATGCCAAAAACGGGAGTCAGAGCTTATATTCTGTCAATCGCTCTTTAAGATATTTCAGTGCTTTGGCTATGTGATACTCCACTGTCTTTTCTGAGATTAGAAGAGCCGAAGCGATTTCCTGATTGCTCAATCCCTTTTCACGGCTCAATCTGAATACGTCCCTGCACTTACAGGGAAGTCTATCCACTAAAAAATCAACTTGACTTTGTAGGTCTGCTAATTCAACATCATGCTCGGTTCGGTTCTCTGCTTCACAATATTCTTCCAGTGCACAGGCCAAATGCTTTTCATCTCTAGCCTTTTGACGGTAGTGATCAATGATTTTCAGCTTGGTTGCTTTTGTTAGGTAATGCTCTATATTTTCACTTACCTCAACTAAATGCCTTCGTTCCCAAAGTGATCTGAAAATATCATGGACTATCTCCTCTGCTACCTCACTGCTGTTGATCTTACTTCTGCAAATCCCGTACATCTTTTCAGCATATAGATTATAAGCTTGCTCAAACCCTTTTTGAGTCCTTATATCCAGTTTGGGCTGAAAATCAATATTTAACTTGGAGTAAAACAATGGGGTGGAGTAAACGATTCCACGAAGTTATTATTATTTAGATTGATTACAAATAGAGTTAAAAAATAAAGGCATAATTGTACAGAGGTAAACCAGCCGACGACCCTCCCCCCGATGCCCTTTCTTAACTGAAAATGCTAAAAATCCAAAAGAGAAACTCTAGCACCAACCAAACCATGACTTATACACAGTACGTGTAGTCCATTCTTCTATTTCTTTCGCAACTTTACCCTTTCTGGATAAAAAACCACTTGAATTAAATTGTATTCCAACTGACTAAAATAATATTTTTCTTCTTAGGTTCAATTGAGTTTTTAACAAGTGACAACCTTTGTAAATCGTCATATATTTTATGCGAAGCCATTAAAAGAAAAGCCAGGTACAATAAAAATCCTATTTGAACATGGTTGTTTTATCAAATGGTTTTTTGTCTAAATCTCTGGAACAAACCCCTGAATATCCCGGATGGGTTTCTTCGACTCTACCCCTATTCGCTCTTTAGTACACTAGCCGGATTGCTTCGGGCGGCCTTGGTGGTTTGCGATCCGATCATCAGGAATGCAATCGCAAATACTGCCAGATAACCAATGAATAGCTCAACGATTTTCACAGGCTCATGATAAGGGAAATTTATAAGTATATACTTCTCGAAGAAGGCATAAGTAAACGGTAATGCAATCAGTGCCGAAACCGACAACAGCACTATAAAATCCCGGCTCAACAAATAGATTAAGTTCTCAGAACTTGCTCCCATCACTTTCCTTATACTGATTTCCTTGATTCTGGTCTCTGTGGTAAATACTACCATGCCAAACAAGCCCATCGAGGCAATGGAAATCGCAAGGAGGGAAAGAAAGCCAATGATCTTGATCATGACGGAATATTCTCTGTAAGCATCTTCTATCGCCTCATCGTAGAATTTGGCCTGAAATGGGTGTACAGGATCCATTTTATTCCATGCAGTTTCGATTTTGGACATGGTCGCCTGCATGTCATTGCTTTGGATTTTGGCATTGACAGTAACCGGGTCACCCGGCGTCCAGTACACAAATGCTACCGGTTGGACCAGATTGTTGACCTTGCCATAATGAAAGTCTTTTATTACCCCCACAATAGTCATTTTCCTTCCTTGCCACCTCATATTACTGAAGGCAATCTCCTCCCCGATAGCCTTCTGGGGATCGTTGTTCGCGATATTGAATCTTTTCAAAACCTGCTCGTTAACAATCACTTCTCTGACAGCTTCCGGAGAGGTAGGAAGCATCTGAAAGTTCCCACCTGCGATCAACTCATACCCATGTAGTTTTAGGTAGTTTTCATCGATGTTGTTTGACAAGATCAAGGCAGAATCACGGGAATCTTGGTATTTCATAAATCCCCCCCAAGCATTCCCAATACTTGTCACGATCACTGAGCGGGATAATTCGGTGATTTCCGGCATTTCTCTCAGCTCTTTGAGCAGCACCTCCGGGTTGTTCCCCTGCATATTGATATTCAGGATGTTTTCAGTATTAAATCCAAGGTCAAATGCAAGAATGTTTTTATACTGCACATAGCCGACGGCGGTAGTAGTAATAAAGATCAGGGTAAATGTGTATTGTACCACTACCAAAGCACGTCTGAGCGAAACCCGGTTGAAGACTTTTACCGAAGACACATTTCTAAGTGCGTCAATTGCATTGACTTTGGCAAAAAACACAGCCGGCATAAAACCCGCAATCACTCCAACGCTGACCGAAAAGAAGATAAACGCAATGACCATTGCAGGAGTAAGTTCAAGTTTCACAAGACGCTGGAGATCCGGTGCCAAGCTGATCAGCTGTGGACGTAAAATCAGGAAAAGCGCAAATGAAAGCAGCAGAGCCGTCAAAGAAATCATGATTGCCTCAGTCAGAAACTGCTGCCAAACCTGACTCTTATTGGCTCCAATAGCCTTGCGGAGCCCTATTTCTTTAAAGCGCCGCATGGCTCTGGCGATGGAAAGGTTGGTGTAATTGAAGCAGGCAGAGATGATTACGACTAGGGCAAGTCCGGCCAGGAACCAGAGAACTACGCGCGAAATATGCGGAACCTCATAGTGAAGTCCCTCCGACCCCATAAGATCCTCACCTACCACAATTTCATCCAGAGGGAGTAATTCCAATTGGATTTGAGAGCCGTTGGTAGCTCCTGTGAAATTTTCCTTCTTTGCAATAGCGTCCAACTGGGTCTGAACAGAAGCTCTATCTGCATTTTCGGGCAACAAAACATAGACAAAATTCGACCACATATTAGTCCATTCTTCAAAATCGGGATCAAAAGTATTTTTTTGCTTCAAAGTAGAAAAGGAAACCAAAGCTTCGAAACTGAGATGGGAAAAGAACGGAATATCCTCTAGGATGCCGGTCACCCGGTAATCAAGTGAGTCGAACCAGACAGCTTTTCCAAGAGCCGATTCTTTTCCAAATAGTTTGAAAGCAGCAGTTTCTGTCAGTACTACTGAGTACGGTTCATTCAATGCCGTCTTGGAATTGCCTTCCAGCAAAGGAAATGTAAAGATTTCAAGCAGGGAGGGTTCCGCCCAAAAGCCTTTGATGGGAAGAATAGTGCCATCAACCTGTGCATCTCCGGAAAAGTCATCCCGAAGAATGGCCACTTCCCCGATGCCTGCCACATTCTCACGCAGAAGCCGTCCTGTTTTTATGGATGTAGTGGGGAATTTGCTGCTCTGCTCTCCGTCTATAGTCTGAATATTGGTGATGCGGTAGATTCTATCCCCATTCTCATTAAACTTGTCGTAGGAATATAGATCCAGTAAAAAAGCAATTAAAAGTAAACCCACTGACATACTGATGGCCAAACCTACAATATTGATAAATGAGAAAAGTTTGTTGCGGAGCAGGTTGCGTCCGGATGTTTTGACATAGCTTCCTATCATAATCCAATTGATAAGCGGATTGAGAATTTCCGGTGTTCGTATTGTATAACTTCTAAAGAATTTAAAGGCATCGATAATGTAGATCAGTTTTGCCCGGCGTGGCCCGAGGGATTCCAAATTCCGCTCAAAATACTCGTTGAGATCCCCGAGAAGATCCTCTACAGATCCGGGCTTACAGTACCACTCTACCAATCGTGCTGCCCAGGAGGGTGGCCGGGGCTTTTCTTGCTCTTTCATGCTAAATTTTATTCCAATTTAGCGACGGTATCCTATCCCAAAGCTGGTCACGCATTTCCTTTGCGCTTACCAAAGCATTTTTTCCCGGAATGGTGAGTTGATAGAATCTCTTCCGTTTTCCTCCGCGTGTTTTGGTTGCTTCGCCGAGCTGGCTTTTCAGATGTCCTTTTTCTTCCAGTCGATTGAGCACAGCATGCACCACTCCCAATTTCACTGTGCGGCCGGCATGCTCTGAAAGCTCGTCGCAAATAGCCACGCTATAAGCCTCATCCATCAAGGCAGCGACGGTGAGCAATACCAATTCTTCGAATTCCCCTATGTTTGTACCCTTCATTTTCTATTAAATTACTTAAATGTATGTAAAATGAATTTCATTATACATACAAATCATGATTAAATGATAAAAATTCAAAATCCGGAGAATGAATGTGCGAAAAAGAACGAGCTACTGTGCCTGATGCCTGCCGTTAGAAGGCGCCTTGTTGTGAATATCTCCGGCAGCTGACACAAAATATGTTGCAATTGATCAATGGCTTTGGATATAAACCAACCACTGGAACGTCTGGGGAATGTTCAGCCCTTCCTGACGTTACAAGAAAAATCCTTTTGGCCATGTTCACTTAAACATGGCCAATTGACATCATACAATCTTTAAACTGAAATTTTTAGAGGACCATAGCAGGACAACACAGGAAATACACATAATCAATGAAGCATAGAAATATACATACTCCTGATGAGCCATATGCGCGGTAAATGCACCTATGGAGAAAGGAAACAGAAACAATATTCCCAAGATCCTTATTTTTGGCTTAAACAAGCCAATCAGCACCATAACCCACCCTATCAATTCCAGATACCCGATTGTTAATGTCCAGACCTGATTAAAACCGAGAGACACCATGCTGCCCATCATCTCGGGATATTGGAATACTTTTGCAAGTGAGGCATAGCCAAACTGCCAGATAAAATAAGGCATGAAAACCCAGTGGATGATTTGCTTTGCCCGGTCCAATTTACTTTGACTATTTTTGTCCATAACTTAAATTTGTTTGAGTAAGCAAAATTAGAGGGAGGGGCTGGGCAGGACAAGTACTTACAAATTTGTTAGTTGTTAACTTTTAAATCAGGACATCATGCCCAAAAAGACTTCCACTAATTATGAGAATCAAGAGAGGATTATCGGAGGCTGCGGAATGGCCTTTACCCTTGCCCTCATTGGAGGAAGATGGAAACCGGGTATACTATATCAATTGTTAAATACCGAGAGAATGCGGTTTGCGGAACTAAAAAACCAATTGAAAGGAATTTCAGAACGCATCTTGGCCTCTAAATTAAAAGAATTGGAAAAAGATGGGTTAATTAGCCGTGTTGTATTTCCCGAGGTTCCGCCCAGAGTCGAATACGAGATGACAGAAAAAGGCAATTCGCTTAAAACAATGTTGGAAACCATGTCCGACTGGGGTGAGTTAAACAGGGATAATTAATTTTATCGAGTATCCATGGTACCGTTGATGCTTGATCCCACCTCAGGTTCAGATTTTCCACGGGGGAAGTGAAGAATGCTGTACTAGCAGCTCTCGGATATCCAATGAATAGGGCATGCTGAAAAACGCCGGTAATAGATCAAAAGCTGTCATTTTGAATGATTACCCCGTTTTCGATGCGAACGGTTTTTCAGCAAGCCCTATGTTAGTATGATCACAAATCCCAATATCATGAGAGTCTGTACACTGATTTTCCTCAGTTAGAAACTCTCTATTTGAACTTTTCAAGCACGGTTCGTGTATGCGACAAAGTCAAACTCGGCTTAATCAGTTCCTTAAAGAATGGGACAGTTGAATTTCCTGCGGCAACGCGTTGAGGGAAGTCCGGATTTGCTATCGCTGCCCGGCCAATGGAAATCAGGTCGGCCTCTTGGTTAGATAGTAATGCTTCAGCAATAGAAATATCATGCAACCCTCCATTGGAAATAATTGGAACTCCCGTTATTTTTTTTGCCAGACCACTGGAAGAAAGCCCATCTTCATACAGACATTCCCTAGCCCAATTGCCACCCTCTGCAGCAATATGCAAATAGTCGGCATTTATTTCTTTTAATATATCAAAGAGCTCAATAGCAGTAGCAGATCCGCCCGGCCATCTGTAGGTGAGGTCATTTACCTTACTTTCTGATAACCTGATGCCCACAATAAACTCTTCGGGGACAACCTCTTTTATCCCCTGAAATACTTCCATCAAAAATCTAAGGCGGTTATACATATTTCCCCCGTACCGATCGGTTCTTAAATTCGTATGCGGAGTGATAAACTGATCAAACAAATATCCATTTGCCGCATGCAATTCAACACCGTCAAATCCTGCTTCATACGCCAGCCGGGCAGATTGAACATATCCATTTAAGACTTCCGAAAAATCTTCAGAAGACATTTCTTTTGGCAAAGGAAATGGTCCAATTAACCCTCCATCCTCGGTATTCCTTACTCCTTTCGGCAGCACAGCTGATGGAGCAATCGTTTGTTCCCTGCATTGGGACAAAGCACCGCCATGCATCAATTGGCAAATAATCAATGAATCGAACTGATGAACTCTGTTTACGATTGTGGCCCAGGCCTCCACCTGGGTTTCATTTACCAATCCCGGTTGATTTAGGTCAGCTTGACTAAAACGGTCATCAGTGTAGGTGCCTTCTGTGATAATCACACCAAATCCCCCTTTTGCAAAAGAGTGGTAGTAGTCTGCCATTTCGGAAGTTGCAATGCCTTCAGAAGTCGCACTTCTTCTGGTCATAGGAGCTAGTACGAATCGGTTAATTAATTGGTGATTTCTTAAATTGATCGGATTGAATAAGCTGTTTGTTGACATAGTGTTGAATTGTTTTGGAGTTCAAATTTCCAAACATCTGCACCGTGCCTGCTATAACTAGTTTAATTTAACTGCTTAAACTAGTTTAACGGATTAGCTGAAATTCGCTTTTCTTATTTTACTCAGAAACACGGGAGTAATACCCAAATAGGAAGCAATATGTTTTTGGGGCAGCCGCTGTTCAAGATTAGGGTACTTTTGAATTAAGGCATGATAGCGTTCTGCAGCAGTCATGGATATGGAATTAAGAATCCGGTTATCCTGGGCAATACAGGCATTCTGATGGAGAATTCTCCAAAATCTTTCAAAGGCAGGAATTTCCAGATAAAGTCTGTCGAGACTTGACTTATCTATCTGAATTAAAACTGAAGGTTCAAGTGAGACAATATTTCTGGTAGCCGGCACTCCCAACTGAAAACTGCCGGAGTCAGTAATCCACCAATCTTCCATCGCAAAATGGAGCGTATGATCGTTACCTTTTTCATCCATATAGAAAGACCGCAAAAACCCTTTGCACACAAAACTTTCATAATGGCAAACATCCCCCTGCTGAACCAGATATTGGCGGGGCAAGAGGGACCGGGTAGTAAGCATGGAGCAAAAATACTCCTGTTCATCTTTGGTGAGATGAATTCTTTTCAAAACATGGTCAAGTATAAGCTGAAACAAAGCTGATTCTTTCTTAGAATCCATGATGTATAATTTTGGGGTTTATAATCGGGGCTAACGGAACAAAAACGGAAATTAGCCCATTAAAGACTGGATAAATGTATAATTGGTAGAAAAAACGGGATCCGCTTGGGGAGGTAAAATAAAGCCTGGGAGGTAAAATCCATTCTAAAAATGATGGATTCAATAGGGAAATCCCTTTATAACTGCCCATTTTTAACAGGGACATTATTACCCATAGTGTAGAGATAAGCCCATTTTAGTCAAACCATGCTGTCACCTTAGACTCTATCTCACAGCACGATAGCAATTGCGCTGTACAGTTCAAATCAGTTAATATGCAGCAATACCCCATTTATTGGATTCTGCTAATCGATAAATACGCTTGAAAGTACCTGATTTTCAATTTTAAAAATAATAAAGTGACAGGGATAAATTTTCGGAACAGAACTTGTAAAGTCAGTAAAATCTTTCTCTAGAAACCAGATCATTCCCTAGCTTACCCACCACTAGGTAAAGCTATTGAAAACAAAAGCAACCCATGTTTTGTTACGTCTCGTATAGCATTAATACCCAATCTTTAGCCACTCAACACAAAACAGCTAACAATTTAAAAATCACTGATTTAAAATAAGGAATAAGTACTAGATCTCCCTAATTACGTACCTATTCAAAAATTAATTAAAATGACATATCCGAATGATTTTCATATAACCTGTCCCAAAATGGGACAAGGAGTAAATCACATTGATAGTTACGCTCTACTGTCAAACCTAATCAGTATAATAGAAAATCCCAACTTACAAATTCATCTGGACAACTCGCTCCCATTAATTGATGGAGACTGTGAATCCCTCGAGGAAATTTTTAAAGAGTTCTTAATGAATGCCATTAATGAATTTAAAGAGAATGAAGGCACTTTACACATTACATATAGAGATGATTTGCATTCATCTTTCTTGGCGTTTTTTATCCAGGATTCCTCCCTCCCTGAAGAAGAAAAGAGTGTAAGTAACTTAGTTGACACTGTTAACGATTTTAATTTTGCTATCTGCCGTAAACTAATAATCAAAAAAAAGACCGTCTAATTTAGATGGTCATTTTCTATTACTGAGTCACTAATCAATCAATACGAACTAAGACTGCGCTTCTAAGAAACGCTACACTAAAGAACTACCTAATCAATATTCTGTGATTTTAAATTCAGTTCTTCTATTCTCCTGATGCTGCACTTCTGTACATGACACATTATCTGAACAGGAATTAAGTAGCTTTTCTTCACCATATCCTATTGCTTTAAGTCTGCTTTGATCTATCCCGGACTCTATCAGATAAGCTACAACAGATTTTGCACGCCTATCGGAAAGCTTAAGATTATAAGCATTGGTACCTCTGGAATCAGTATGTGAATACAATTCGATTTTGATAGTAGGATTGTCTTTTAGGATCTTAATCAGATTATTCAGTTCCGGTTTTGCATCCTCTCTGATGTTCCATTTGTCAAAATCATAGTAAATATTCTCTAGGGTATATGTCTTTCCCACGGCAATCTTATCCAAATATATATTATGGATCAGCACTGAATCTTGAATTTGAGCTGCTGTAGGGATCAAAATATCCCCACTATTTCCTGTCAGGTATCCGGTCTTCTTGCCTTCCAGATGGACTATTTGATCGAACTTCACCTTAAATCTGAAAGACCCATCGGCTTCAGAGACGTAGGTATTTACCAATTGGTTTTGAGCATTGTATAGCGTTACCACGCCGTCTTCGAGCTTTTCACCCGTTTCCTTATCAATTACGTCTCCTTTGATCACTAAATCCCTCTGTACAAAAAGATCTGCGAAATAAATATCATCCAGACCTTTTCCCCCTTTTCTATCGGAAGAAAACACGGCCTCAGAATCACTTCCGGGCAACAATGAAAGCCCGAAATCATCACGGTTAGAATTAATTGGGCTTCCTAAATTCTCAGGCTCTGTGTATTTTCCATTCTCAAAATGCACCCTAAAGATATCCAAGCCTCCTAAGCCGGCATGTCCTGTGCTTGAGAAGTAGAGAATTCCATTCTTATCAATGTATGGTGTTCTTTCATCACCAGTGGTATTGATCACCTCTCCGAGATTAACAGGGGCAGACCAAGCTCCTTCACGCCATTCAGAATAATATAAATCTGCCTGTCCACTGCCTCCCGGCATATCTGAAGAGAAATATAATCTAGAGCTGGAAGAATCATAGAAGGGATCAGAAACAGAATAGGAAAACGGAGCATTGAAAGGCAATGGCATAAATGAATCCAAGGTGACATTGCCTGTATCCAAAGCAAAAAACAATTCCGGAAATAGCGTATAATCTCTACTCGATCCGGTATCGGACTTTTTATGTTTCTGCACTTGAGTGAAAGTCAAAAACAAATTCTCTCCTTTTTTATATAAAGGCCCAACATGTAAATTCCCATTTAGCATCTCTGTTTGCACAGGAGCTTCCTTGACGGTATTCTCTTTGGTATTCCATCCGGCTTCGTACATTTTCAGAAACCCATTCCCTGTCCAACCATATATATCGCTTTTGAGCGCATTATTGGGATCTACCCGGACATTTTTGGGAAGCAATCTATCTGATGTAAAATGCAGAACAGTATCATCGGAAATCATCGGTCCGAATTCGGAGAAGGGTGAATTAGCTTCAGATACAGGTAAAATTGCTGATTCGGAGGATTTATTCAGGAAAGATTTCCCCCCTAGTGCAGTTTTCCAAATTAAATTCAATTCTGGATTAGTATGGGTGGAATCCAATTCAGCAAGGACAGCAGTTGCTTCCGAATATTTGGAGTTGGCAATCAAAGACTCAGCGTAAGGTCTGAGATCACTTTCCTCCAGTTCACCATCCCTTTCCAGTCTGGTGTACCATTCTTCCGCCTGTTCGAAATTTCTCATCTTTGAATATGCCTGAGCCAACCCACGGGCTGTCTCAGGCTCGGGTGACTTATTCCAACTTTCCAAAAACTTCTCAATCCCAACGGAGTAATTCAGATTTTCGGTCTGCTTTTTACCTTCTACGTACTTTTTATAAGCTAAAGGTTTACACGCAACAAGGCAAACAATCAGGAAACAGGATAAATATATTATTCTTTTCATCAGGTATATTTTGCTTAAAAGAATCGTGGAGAAACCAATCGTACACGCTTTGGCGGAAATAAGAACGCTATCGAAACATCATGCGTGGTAAATGTATTCACCGAAAACCCGGAAAGAGTATGGTCATAGGCATATCCCAATCGTAAACTTTCACGTAACTGTACCTGTACCATTCCCAGTAGGCCTGTAGATTTTTTTAACCCAGGTTGTATATCTCTCCCGGGCATATCAATCCCGAATCTGTATCCAGCCCCTAGCCAGATCATGTCATTTAGGATCAAGGCGGCATTCAGATCCATTCTTGCCGGTGCTTTGAAATCATCCATATACATAATAGACGGCACCAGAGAGAGATTGTAATTAAGGTCAAAATGGTACCCACCTGTCAAGTATACGTGCGGATCCGGCTGTATCATCACATCCCCTCTGTCAAAGTCAACTATTGAAGAAAGCACCTGATCAGCAGCTACACCAATGTAATAATTGTCATCGTATAGAAACAATCCCAACTTCAAGTCCGGGTAAGTGATTCTCTCCCTGCTTAAAGGAATAGACGGGTCATCTCCCATATCAGGGTTCAACATAGACCCATCCAGCTGGGAATTGACAACTCCGGCACCTACCCCGAAACTCAGGAATTTAGTATCGCTGAGTCTCAGATGGTAGGCCAGATTTCCATAGGCAGCAACTGTCCTTTGGGCCCCCAACTTATCGGTAAGGAATTGTCCTCCTACACCAAGTTGAGATTCTTCCAGATAAGTATCTCCTGCCACAGCAAAGGTTTCAGGACTTCCTGTCACCCCAGTCCACTGCTTTCTATAATAAGATTGCAGATAAAGCTGCTGTTTATAACCTGCATAAGCAGGATTTATAAAAACAGGATTAAAAATGTATTGGCTGTACTGGGGTACCTGCTGCCCATAGCTGTAGCTAAGGGAAAGAAGCAGGCATCCAGTTAGCAAAGTAATGATCTTAAATAGTTTCATCTTGCTTACTTAATTATAGTTACATAACCTGTCATAGTATGACTTACACCCTGACTATCTATTAATTGGAATTGGTAGAAATAGGTACCTCCATTCAGGTTATCACCATTCCAGTCATTCTGATAGTTTGTTGACCTATAGACTTCTACACCCCAACGGTTCACTACCAAGAGTTCATTTTGAGGGAAGAATTCCTGAAGACCTCTGATCACCCACGTATCATTGATTCCATCACCGTTTGGTGTAAAGACATTCGGTATCATAAATACCAACTGCTCATGGGTGACAGTATCTGTGTTATCGGAAGGTTCCAGTTCTTCATCATCCGAAACTGCGGTTGCCGTATTGGATACAGTTCCTTCAGAGACAGCTCTCACTCTTATAGTCATCGTCTCTACTACCATTGGATCTATGGTGGCGATGTTCCAGGTCAATGTTCTCGTCTCCAAGCTGTAGGAAACTGAACCGGAAGACACATCAGCACCAATATATTCCACTGCAGTAGAAAGTATGTCAGTTACCACTACCTCATTGCTTGTATTTTCCGAGTTGTTGGTCAGTGTGATTTTGTACTCAAATATTGAGTTTACCTGAACTAGACTTGAAGACACTTCCTTATCCAGAATTAAATCGACTTCGTTGGCAGGATCAATGGTAATCGGATCTGTCTGATCGCTATCATCAGGGAAGTTATCTCCTTCCACAGTTACCTTATTGATGATGGCCCCTTCTTCAGCCACTACCAACACCTTAAGTTCAAGTGAAATCGACTCACCAATACCCAGACTTTCTATATTCCAAGTAATAACATCGCCGTTCACTGTAGCCACTGGGTTAGTCTCAACCAACATAGTTCCCTGTGGCAGTGTATCTGTCACTACGATGCCTCGGGCTATGCTTTCCCCTAGATTATCAAGTCGGATCGTGTAAGTAACCATTCCGCCAGGAGTCACAGAAGTAACATCTTGAGTTTTGGTAATATTGATATCCGTAGTGCTATCTATTACTTCCACTCCATCTCCCGGATCGGATTCTTTAGGATCCTCTCCATCTCCAGGGACGTCTACTACCGCAGTGTTATAGATAATATCACCTACTTCCACTTCATCAGTGACTTGCGCCCGAAGAGTCAGTTCAATATTTTGACCCGGAGCAAGAGAAGGAATAATCCACGATACCACTCCATTTACAAATATTCCTCCTTGATCTGAATCAACATACATCAATCCGCTAGGCAAGACATCTGTAACTTCTATGGACTCTTTCACCATACCGGAGACATTGCTAACTCTAATGGTATAAGTAATGACATCTCCTATTTTGGCTTTTGAGACATTCGAAACTTTTTCTATAGTGAACGATTCAGGATCCGTGACTTCTACGACCTCAGGATCAGATTCCTTAGGAGAATCAGGATCATCAGGACTGGTCACTACTGCTACGTTTGTAATGAGAGTACCTGCAGCTATATCCGTAGGAACACTTACAGTGAGAGACAGAGATATTACCTCGTTCGCTGCAATGTTACCAATCATCCAAGTCACAGTGCCGTTGTCAAACGTACCATTACCGGTAGCAGATACGAACGTTAGTTCACTTGCCAACACATCGGTAACAACCACATTACTCATTGCAAATGCACTTGTATTGACCACACTGATGGTGTAAGTTATTTCTCCACCCGGCAGAACTGTCGGACTCGCGGCATTCTTAGTGATTTGAAGACCTTCACCCAAATCACATGTAATCAAGGCTACAGTAACCTGAGTTCTATCTACGCTTTCACATGAGGTTATTGGATCAACCTGCGATGCATAGTAGGTCATTCCGTCCACTAAGGATGTAGCCGGAGCAAGTGGCGAGCCACCAACTTCAGACTCATACCAGCGAATATTGTCACCCATAGCTTCCAGTGAACCTACAGTAGGATTATCAGTATCACTACAGAACGTTTGAGTAGGATTCGCCACAACCGGAGCTGGAGCGGAACGAACTGTCACGGTCAAGTGAGCTGCTTCTTCCGGCGTAGTTTCACATACTTCATCTCCCGTTACGGTGACATAGTATCTAGTGGTAACAGCCGGACTCACATTCAGGTCAATTACTTCCTCAGTAAGAGCCTCATCAGTGTAGAACCTGAATACAGGGTTGGTAACAGAGTTGCTGGTAGCTGTGAGTACGGTGCTTTCACCTTCACAAATCACAACATTCATTACCTGGATATCAGAAGATAGTGCTTCCCTTCCTACAGTCACAGTCAGCTCAGCTCCGTCATTTGCTGCGTTCTCACATACGCCCTCACCTGTTACGGTCACATAATATGTGGTAGTCACCATCGGGCTCACATTAAGATCGGTGATCTCGTTGCTCAATGCCGCATCGCTGTAGAATCTGAACACAGGGTCAGTAATGCCCGCGGCGGTGGCGCTTAGCATAAAGCTGTCGCCTTCACAGATTGTTCCGCCGATTGCATCTATATCAGCAGCTGTTGCTCTTGGACCCACAGTCACAGTCAGCTCAGCTCCGTCATTTGCCGCGTTCTCACATACTCCCTCACCTGTTACGGTCACATAATATGTGGTAGTCACCATCGGGCTCACATTAAGATCGGTGATCTCGTTGCTCAATGCTGCATCGCTGTAGAATCTGAACACAGGGTCAGTAATGCCCGCGGCGGTGGCGCTTAGCATAAAGCTGTCGCCTTCACAGATTGTTCCGCCGATTGCGTCTATATCGGAAGCCGTTGCTCTTGGACCCACGGTCACAGTCAGCTCGGCTCCGTCATTTGCCGCGTTCTCACATACTCCCTCACCTGTTACGGTCACGTAATATGTGGTAGTCACCATCGGGCTCACATTAAGATCGGTGATCTCGTTGTTCAGTGCAGCATCGCTGTAGAATCTGAACACAGGGTCCGTGATGCCAGCGGCGGTGGCGCTTAGCATAAAGCTGTCGCCTTCACAGATTGTTCCGCCGATTGCGTCTATATCAGCAGCCGTTGCTCTCGGAGCCACGGTCACAGTCAGCTCAGCTCCGTCATTTGCCGCGTTCTCACATACTCCCTCACCTGTTACGGTCACGTAGTAAGTAGTGGTAACCGCAGGGCTCACGTTTAGATCCGTGATCTCGTTGTTCAGTGCAGCATCGCTGTAGAATCTGAACACAGGGTTGGTTACAGTTCCGCTTGTGGCAGACAGCGTGAAGCTCTCGCCCTCGCAGATTGTGCCACCCATTGCGTCTATATCGGATGCCGTTGCTCTTGGACCCACGGTCACTACCAGTTCTGCCCCGTCTCCGGATGCATTCTCACATACATTGTCACCTGTTACGGTCACGTAGTAAGTAGTGGTAACCGCAGGGCTCAC